>DASXXL010000491.1:0-13525 GCA_036503085.1 Pyrinomonadaceae bacterium
AAGCGTTGATGACCTGATCCGCCGCCGCCTCACGCGCGGCTTCGGCGGCCTCAGCTTCCGACAAAGCTTGCGTCCGGCGTTGTTCGACCTCGACTCGCTCGGCATCGACGCGCATCGAGTCCTGACCGACGACGCGCATGTGACGTTCGGCGCGTTCGACCTCCTGGTCCAGAGCGTTGACGCTGTGTTCGCGTTGCATCGCATCGCGCTCTTCGCGGCCGATCGCTTCGTTCAGAGTAACGACGGCGTCTTCGAGCTCGACCAGACGCGTGCGCGTATCTTTGGCGGCCTGGTTCGCGGTCTCGACTTCTTTCGCGAGCGCTTCGGCGCGCGTCTCGAGCTCGCGCAACTCGCGTTTGAAAGCGAGGAGGCCGGCGCCCTCTTCGAGATCGCGGGCATCGCCGGCGTTGACGAATTGTCCGCTCGCGATCCAGTCGCCGTTGAGCGTGACGTACATCTCGCCGGTGGCGATCGACTTCACCATCGCGTCTTCGAGATTCGCGGCAAGACGCGCGTTCATCTTCTGCGGCAGGGTGCGCTGGAGCACGGTGACGAGTTGCTGCGGCGCTCCTAATAAATCTGAAATGCGCAGGTCATCGCGGAAGCCTTCGACTTGGCCGAACGAAAGCGATGGCCGCTCTTCGAGACGGCAAGCGAGCGTGGTGATCGTCGTATCTGCTTCGTCACTGCCGCCGTGCAAACCCGCGACGAGAAAACTCGCGCGGCCGCCGTTGTTTTCACGCAGCCACTGCGCACCGCGCATGGCGTCATCGGGCGTGGGCACGACGATCGACTGCAAGGACGATCCCAACACGCCTTCGACTGCTCGTTCCCACTTCGCATCAACGTTGAGCGCGTCGGCGAGCGTGCCGATGAAATGAAAGTCGCGCGGTGTCTCGCTGGGCGCGAACACGAGCTGAACTGCGGGCGAATAATACGCGCGGCGCTGGTCCAACTCCTTCAAACTCTCGAGGCGATGACTCGCGCGGGAATGCTCGTCGCGCACGCGCGTGAGTTCAGCTTCCGTGTCGCTGACTGCTTCGTGACCGCGTACGACCGCATCGACGGCGGCTTCGCGTTCCGTGTGCAGACGCGCCACGCGAGCGCGCGCTTCAGCGAGCTCGTACGCAAATCTCTCGGCTTCGAGTTTACGTTCAGCGTGCTGGCTCGCGGCGCGATCGCCTTCGCGCGCGAGTCCTTCGGCTTGTTGCGAGAGGCGCTCGAGCGTGGTGGCGAGTTGGCGCGCAATCTCGCGCAAACGCTCGGCGACTGCCGTTTGCGAAAGCAGTTCGGCGCGCGCGTTTTCGATTTCGATCTCGGCAGCGGTCGCGGCGGAGAGTTTGTCGGCGTAAGTCTCTTCGGCGGTGCGCAGCGACAACGCGCTGCGATCAGATTCTTCGCGTAGCCGCGCATCTTCCTGTTGTAGTCTGTGACACTCGGCTTCGATCAGGACGAGGCGCGCGGTGAGCGCTTCGATCTCCGCCATGACTTCGCCTTTGCGTTTCTCGATCTCGGTCAACTGCTCCTGCTGATAGACGCACTCGCGCGCTTGCCGATCGCGTTGCAACACGGCTTCCGCAGCCGCGGCGCGCACGGAGGACAACTCGTCTTCGAAAGCGCGCGCTTGTTGCGTAGCGGTGCGTGCGGCTTCTTCGCGTTGGCTGAGATCTTCGCTGATACGGAGTTCGAGCTCGGTGACTTCGCTCAGCTTAGTGTGTGTCTCTTCGAGGACGGTGGCGAGCTTGCGATCTTCCGCGACGTAAACGTGTCGCAACAGCTCGCGCAGTTCTTCGCGCAGGACGCCGTAACGGCGGGCCTTCGACGCCTGGCGGCGCAGGCTGTTCACCTGGCGATCGATCTCCGCGACGATGTCGGATATACGCGAGAGGTTCGCACGCGCGTTTTCGAGTCGCGCTTCAGTGGCGCGTTGGCGCACGCGAAACTTCGTGATGCCCGCGGCTTCTTCGATGATGGTGCGGCGGTCCATCGGCTTCGCGGAAAGGATCTGGCCGATGCGGCCCTGTTCGATGATGGCGTAGTGTCCGCCGGCGAGGCCGGTGCCTGAAAAGAGATCCTGGATGTCGCGCAGGCGGCAGATTTTGTCGTTTAAAAGATACTCGCTCTCGCCTGAACGATAGAGCCGGCGCGTAACTGAAACCGCTTCGCCGGGCGCGAACTCGAGCGCGAGGTTACGTCGTCGCCAGTGGCGCTTGTGTGAGACCTTTTGAACAGGATCTGACGGACTGGAAGCCGGATTATCTGTGTTCTCTGTCTGGTCCGCGTTATCTGTGTTATCCGTGGCCTCGATCTCTACCTTAACAAGCTGATCGTCGATCTTCTCGAGCGTCGAATCGATATCTTCAATGTCCGGCTCGACTTCGTCGACCTCGTCGCGCACGAGGTGCATGACGACTTCGGCCATGCCGCTCGGCGGGCGATTGCGCGCGCCCTGGAAGATGACGTCCTTCATCTCGCCGCCGCGCAGGTGCTTCACGCGCTGCTCGCCGAGGACCCACGCAATCGCGTCGGCCACGTTGCTCTTGCCGCAGCCGTTTGGGCCAACGATGGCGGTGATTCCATCTCCAGTGAAGATTATTTCGGTGTAGTCGGCGAAGGATTTAAACCCGGTGATTTCCAGACGTTGGAGTTTGAACATTTACTGGTTCACAGCTCGTGTTATGGGCCAGCCTCTGCGCCTGATGGTCGGGCGGCGAGAGGTATTCGTACGGGTGAGCCACTATAAGTGGGCGTCGCTTAGAATGTCAACCACAACTTGAAGTGGGTGTTAGGGTTGTTGAGCCGGCGGCGGCGCGGTTGATCTGAAGCCTGGACGTCGCCGGTAGAGCAACAACTTGACGCCCGGACGCAGTTCGAAAGTGCCGCCCTCCTTGTTCGACATCACCTGTTGATAGACCTCGCCGTAGTTCGCATCGACGTCCGCTTTCTGGTTCTCGTTCGCGATGATGATCGGTTCGGTGGTCTGGGCGAGGCGGCCGTAATAACCGACGCGCGTATAGTTCCGGAAATACCACGGCAGCGGCCAGTAGTCGGGACTGACGATCGTGATGCCGGTGCGCGCGCCGCCCTCTTCTTTAGCGATGCGATCTACTTCCTTCACAAGATCGAGCAGGCCGCGCGTCGTGTGAGCGTAGACGTAGACGTAACTCTCGTTATCGTTGTCGTAGTTGACGAAGTTCAGATCGATCATCTGATAAGCCGCGACGGAGATCGCAATGACCAACACCACACCCATCAAACGCAGTTGGCCGCCCTTAAACTCGAAGAGCACTTGCACGGCGTAGCCCGCGATGAGCGCGAGCGGCACGACGATGTTCAGCAAGAGCCACGGCGTTTTGTAAGGAATGAGTGAGTAGGCCGCAAGCAGTCCGAAAGCCCAAAGCGCACTGAAAAGCGGGAATCCATTTTTCGGTCTAAAAAGGGCTCCGAGCGCGCCCAATGAACCCAAAACCAGCAGCGGCCCCTCGCGGTATAGCAGCCATACGACGTAAGTGAGAGGTGGATGGACGTGCGCGACCGTGCCGGTCTTCGTCCACACCTCGAACGTCTTGAAAGAATCCCCAAGACCTTTGGGGTTCGTGAAGAACGACGTGTAGAAGGCCACCCACAGCCCGGCAAAAACGAACGCCGCCACCACAACGGAAACGCCGACGATGACAGGCCCCCCAAAGTCGTCGACCATGCGGGCGAAGAACGACGGCTGCGGCTGAGTCCAGCCTCGTGCTTTCGGCGCGCGATTCTTGCCGCGGTACAGACGCACATAAACGAGGGTGACTACCAGCGCGATCAGCAGCACGCCCACAGAAATCATCGCCGTCTCTTTCGTCGCAAACAGCAACGCCGCCGATGCGGCTGCGAGTATCAAATAAAAACCGTTGCGCTCTTCGTAGAAATAAAGACTCGCAACGACGATCCCGAGCGTGAAGAAAACGAACTGCGTCTCGTGAATGAAGTAACGCGAGAGATAAACGGCGCCCGGTGAAAGCGCGAGCAGCAACGCAGCGCTCAAGGTCGCAACCGTGCCGAGCCAGCGCCGTAACAGGAACACGAGACCGATCGTGGCGAGACCAAACACAGCCGGCACCATGCGAATAGAAACGGTGGTGAGTCCCCAGTTATCCATCGCCGCCTTGCCACCCAACACGCGCATGATCCACGGAAAGAGCGCGGCGAAGTAATAAAGCGTTGGACCGTGATAGTTCTCCGGGTCGTAGGAATATTGCCCATCGCGCACGAGCCGCACGAGGAAGTTGCCGTTGACACCTTCGTCGTGGTGCAAAGGCACGAGATTCAGATCGTACAAGCGAAAGAAAGCCGCGACTAAGAAAATAACGATCACGGCGATGCGCCAAACGTTCTCAGGCACGTCTCCGACGGTCGCCGGCACAGCGGCGCGACTTTCCTCAGCTTTACTGCGCGCCTTCTTACTCGCGCCTGACTTTGTAGAGGCTGTATTCGCCAACTTGTCCAACCTTTTCGAAACGACTAAAGAACGCTTCGTTCACCGTTAGATTGAGCCGTTCCAGTGGTCCAACTACAGCATAATCGACGCCGTTGTTTTTCATTAACTGCTCGGCGTCCGGCGTGCCGAGATAGATGCGTCTGATCTCGCTCTCTCGTTGAAGGTATTGCAGCCCGTGCGTCCAGATGTGACCCGGATAACCCATCAGCGAGCGGCGGCCCGTCAGAAACACCGGCGTGTTGTGCACGGGCGCGTGAATGATGAGCGCGCGCGGCGGCGTCTTCTCTTTGATGAGCTCGGCAAACGCCATCCCGGACGGGTCGAATATATCGTAATTCGCGGAGCGTTGATCGTCTTCGTCGGAGCGCAAAGTCATGCTCGCGACGTCGAGCGCGCCTGCGAGTGTGACGCAAACAAACAGCACAATGGCCGTCGTGCGTCGAATCGGTCCCTCGCGCCAGAGTTTCGCGAGTAGCAAGGCGACAATCGGCGCCGACGCGAGCCACCAGTAAAAGAGGACTTTGATGTTGTCCCAAATCCACGGCGCGAGCTTGATGAAATTCGGAATGATGAAGCAGAGCGTGAACGGCAGGTAAAAGAGCAGCACGCGCTTGCGCACGAGATAACCGTTCGGCTTCAGCAGCACGGCCGCGAGAATGAGCGGAATGAAAAACCCGGTGTTCTTCAACCAAAACCAGATCGGGTTGTCTTTTCCGTGGTCCCAACCAAGCTCCCAGCCGAAGAACGTGCCCGCGCTCACTGCGCTATGCCAGGTGGACCAGAGCAATTGCGGCACGGCAATAACCGAAGCGACGATGAAGAACGTGATCCAGTCGCGCCACCTTATAAAGATCAGCGCCAGACACGCGCCCATGCCCATCACAACGATGAAGCTGTGTGCATGGACCAACGGCAACAATCCAGCCGCCACTCCCGCGGCGATCATGCGCCGTTGACTGAGGGGAAACCGCGTGACTTCCGGCGGTGGTTCTTTCCAGACGTCCTTCTTCTTTTTGCCGCGCTCGACGGGCGGTGCTTTTGTTTCCTTCTCCGTCGCCAGCCACCATTGCGTGAACACGATCACCGCCAGCGGTAGTCCCATCAGAAAGCCACGCTGCGGCACGAGCAACGCCGAGATCGCATTACCCCAACGCCAGGTCGACTCGGGAATGACGGTGAAAGACGGGCGCAGGTCACTCAGCGCGCCCCATAGTCCGCCTTCGTTCGCTCGAGCGTCGGAAACCAACAGCGCCCAACCGAAGCCCCCACTCAACAATACGAGCACCGGCGTGATCAGGGCTGCCAGCTTATCGCGCAACATCGCGAGTGCCCAGCGATGAATCACGCCGACGAAAGCGACGGCGAGCAGGAAGTTTTCGACGAACATCGACTGCCGCAAGTCCGCGCCGCAACGCAGGAAGATCGCCGATATGAAATCAGTGAGAAATGGATACGTGAAGCGGACGCCCGCATACGTCGGATCTTCGGGCGGGTAGTTGTTGCCGTAAGCGAAACCCGTGATGACGCTGATGTGAAACGGCAGATCGCCGAAGTTGTTCAGCAAGCCGGTGCTGAGGCCGTGCTTGTCGACGATCACGGCGCGATCGAATATTTTCCAAAACACGACCGCGATGAGTAGATAGAAAACGGCGTACCCGATCGTCTCCGAATCGGGACTGCTCAGCTTGCGCGATGCGGCGTTGAGATCTCGTTGGAACGGCGCGCGATATCTCGCATCGCTGAGAATCGCGATTGGGCTGCAACAGATCGCGGCGCTGATCAGGATCGCCACGCCGCTCAAACCGATAAACGAAGCAACGATAAATCCGATCAAACCAAACGCCGCGAGACCGAGACAAAGACCGGTACACAGTCTGGCGCCGAGCGAAGCATTTTCGTCGTAAAGGTAAGTTGCAACGGCGCCGCTAAGAGTGACGAGTAACGCCAGTAAGAGAGAAGCAATCATCTGCGGGAGCCGTATGGAGTCGCAAACTAAATTCGGATTATACCGAGATCGACCTGCTTTGCATCCCCAGCACGGATCGGTTAGTTTCTTGCGCAAAATCAACCAGAGTGAGAATCGATGTTAAGAGCAGGCATTGTTGGGTTACCCAACGTGGGCAAGTCGACGTTATTCAACGCACTGACGGCGCAGCAATCGGCGCTCGCCGCAAACTATCCTTTCGCGACGATCGAGCCGAATGTCGGTGTCGTTTCCGTTCCCGATGAACGGCTCGAACCACTCGCACGATTGGTCAAGACGCAAGTGATCGTGCCGGCGACGGTGGAGTTTCTCGACATCGCCGGGCTCGTACGCGGCGCTTCGAAAGGTGAAGGACTCGGGAACCAGTTTCTCGCGAACATTCGCGAGACTGACACGGTCGTGCAGGTGGTTCGTTGTTTTGAAGACGAAGGCGTTATTCACGTCGAAGGCAAAGTCGATCCCGTGCGCGACATCGAGACGATTCAGATCGAGCTCGCGCTGGCGGACCTCGCGACTGTCGAACGTCGTCGCGACAAGGCGCAGAAGAGCGCGAAGAGTGGCGACAAGACGGCGCGCGCGGAGTTGGATGTGCTCGATAAGATCCAGCCGGTGTTGGAAGCCGGAAGATCGGCGCGGATTGTCGACTTGAATGACGACGAGCGGGCGATCGCGCGCGGGTTTTTCTTGTTAACGACGAAGCCGACGATTTACGCAGCGAACGTCGATGAGAACACGCTCGCGAACGCGGATGAAAGCACGATGGTCCAGGCGGTGCGCGAGATCGCCGCGCAGGAAGCGGCGGAATGCGTCGTGATCTGCGCTCAACTCGAATCAGAGCTGGTCGCGTTGCCGCCCGCTGAGCGCGTCGATTATTTGCAGAGTCTCGGAGTCACGACCAGCGGTGTCGATCGACTGATCAAGAGTGCGTATCACCTACTTGGTTTGATGTCGTTTTTAACCGCGGGCGAGAAAGAGGTGCGGGCCTGGACCATTCCGCAGGGCACGCGTGCGCAAACGGCCGCCGGCACGATCCACTCGGACATCGAGCGCGGCTTCATTCGCGCTGAAGTGATCAGTTATGAGGATCTAATGGCCGCGGGTTCGTACGCAGTGGCGAGAGAGAAAGGCTTACTGCGGCTGGAAGGAAAAGACTACATCATGCAGGAAGGCGACGTAGTCCATTTTCGGTTTAATGTGTGAGGTTGAGTGGGTTGGTTAGTTACCGTAACAACGCGCGAATTCCGACCAGCACCAGATAACCAATCGCGAGCACAACCGCCACTTTAATCGCCAGCACTGCGAGCCCAATCAAGAGGGCGACGATTCCGGTTGCGATGCCCACTACCCCGAAGATCACCTTCAGCACCAGGGGCGCTACCACGACAAATACAAACACCCCCAGGAAAATCATGCCGACAATTCTCAAAACGTTCTTTGCGTCTTTCATCGTCTACTCTCCAATCGCTCCCCGCCTTTAATCACGGCTTCCTCGCCGCAGCAAGTAGTACGCAGATTCCCGTAACCGCGTTCCGATGAAGATTCCGAAGTCTTTGCCCGTAAAAATGGGCTCGGGACTGGAATCCTGGCATCGCTAAAAGTCGGGTCTCAGTGATCCGGCGGTCGCGTGTTTAATTCTTTTCGGCGATAATTATACTCCTTTTTATGACGATGGACCGCTGGAATTCGAGAAGCCTGTTTAGTAACGACGAACCGGAGGGCTCGCCCGATGTCGCGCCGGTCGACGGCGCTCCGCTCGCCGAGCGTATGCGGCCGCGCTCGCTCGCCGAGTTTGTCGGCCAGGAGCATCTCGTCGGCGAAGGACGCATCCTGCGCAGACTGCTCTCGCGTGAGGGCGGGCTGCCGTCACTGATCCTTTGGGGCGCTCCGGGAACGGGCAAAACCACGCTCGCGCGCTTGCTCGCCGAAAAGAGCGGCATGCGTTTCATCGCGCTGTCCGCTGTCTTCTCCGGCGTCAAAGATCTGCGTGAGGCGATTCAGGAAGCAAAGACCGAACAACGTTACGGCAAGCGCACCGTCCTCTTCATCGACGAGATTCACCGCTTTAACAAAGCACAGCAGGACGCGCTGCTTCACGCTGTCGAGAACGGCACGGTAACGCTGATCGGCGCAACCACCGAGAACCCGTCGTTTGAAGTCACTGGCGCGCTGTTGTCACGCTCGCGCGTACTCGTGCTGAATCAGCTTTCCGAAGCCGAGATCAAGACCGTGCTCGAACGCGCCTTGAACGACCACGAACGCGGTCTCGCCGACTATCATCCCTCAATCTCCGACACACTGCTCGAACGAATCGCACACGCCGCGAGCGGCGATGCACGTGTCGCGCTGACAGCGCTCGACGCCGCTGTCGAATCAACCGCGCCGGACGAAAACCGCGTCCGCACGATCACGGAAGAAACGGTGATCGAAGCGCTCGGCCGCGCGCATTATGCTTACGACAAAGGCGGCGAAGAACATTACAACCTCGCCTCGGCGCTGATTAAGTCGTTGCGCAATTCCGACGTCGATGCTTCGCTCTACTGGCTCGCGCGCATGATCGAAGGCGGCGCCGATCCGATCTTCATCGCGCGCCGTTTGTGCATACTCGCTTCCGAAGACATCGGTCTCGCGGACCCGCAGGCGATGGTCCAGGCCGCAGCCGCCGCCGACATCGTGCAACTCATCGGTCTGCCCGAAGCGCTCTTCCCGTTGACACAAGCAGCGATCTATCTCGCGCAAGCACCGAAATCGAACGCCGTGAAGAGCGCATATTTTGCCGCCGTGGCTGACGCCGCGGAAACCGCGCGCGTGCCCGTTCCGTTACACTTGCGCAACGCGCCGACGCCGCTAATGAAAAATCTCGGCTACGGCAAAGACTATCGTTACGTGCACAGCGATCCGAACGCGAAAGAAGAGATGGAGTGTCTGCCGGAACAACTACGCGGCCATAAATATTTCGATCCCGAAGAAGTCGAAGCAAAAGATCAAAACGAACCAGGGGTAAAGAGTGACTAATATCAAATCAGATAAAGAACTGGCTTTTCTCCAAGACCTGTTTATCGCGCCCGATTGGGGCGAGCGTTTCGCCGAACTGATCGACGAACACGTTACGCTGCCCAACGAAGGCAAAGCTCTGTACGCCGCTGCCGGAACTGGCGGCCACGCGATGGCCCTTCAGGAACGCGCCGGCAGCAAACTCGAACTGTTATGTCTCGACGAAAACTCCGAGTGCATCGAGTTGGCCCAGGAAAAAGCAAGAGCTACGAATGAAGCGACTGAGTTTCGTCTCGCCAAGCTCGACGACCTCGACCTGCCCGACAATCGTTACGATCTCGTCGTCGGCAACGCGTCGTTAATATCGCGGCCCAGAGTGCGCAAGATGTTCGCTGAGATGGTGCGCGTCGCGGCGCCCGGCGCGACGATTGCGCTCGCACTGCCAACCGCCTCGAGCTTCGGTGAGTTTTTCTCGATCTACTGGGAAGCGCTGCACAACCGTGGACTGATCGAACACGAGACAGACGTCGAACATTTGATCACCGAGCTGCCGACGGTGACCGACGTCGAGCGGATGGCGGAAGACGAAGGCTTGACAGACATCGCCTCGTGGACGCGCATCGAGGAGTTTGACTATGACTCCGGCGAACAGTTTCTTAGCTCTCCGCTGGTGGCAGAGTTTTTGATGCAGCAGTGGCTGGCGCTCGTCCCGGAAGACGAGCGAGCAGACCTGTTCCACGAGATCTCACGGCTAATCAATGAAGAGCGACATGAGGCTGAGTTCGCGCTTTCGGTGAAAGCGACGCTAGTCGTTGGACAGAAGGAACACAGTCACTGACAAAATCGAGCTAAAAGCCGCTAGTTCTTTTCGATCTTCGGGGCCGGAGTCGGTACGGGTTCTCTCTCGCCTTCTTCGATACCTTCTCTAAACGCCCGCTTGCTCTGGCCGATGGCTTTCGCCAGTTGGGGAAGCTTCGAGCCGCCGAAGAGAAGGATAATGACCGCCAGGATAACTACCCATTCCCAACCGCCCGGCATTCCCAGTAACAAAATATTCATGATCGACTCCTTAACTATTACTTAATTACCCGCCGTTCTTTCCTCTGCGTCATAGAACAAATACTTCCTCCAGGTTTCGTCGGCACGTCCCAGATAACGCATTATCTGGCGGTTCACGTGCAAAGAGAACCCGCGAGGTCTGCGCAGCAAATGCATGCCCGACTCTTCCGGAGTCCGGTTGCCCTTCTTATGATTACAACGCTTGCAGCAGGCTACCAGATTATCCCATGCAGACTCCCCTCCGCGCGAGCGCGGCTGCACGTGGTCGAGCGTGAGTTCCGAAGGCGGATACTGTCTACCGCAGTACTGGCAAGTCGAGTGGTCGCGCAGCAGGATGTTTTTTCGCGAAAGCGAGCGCCGTTCGAATGGTATGTGGATGTACTCAGTCAGCCGGATTACCGACGGCGCATGGATCGCGAGTTTTTGTGAATGAAGCACATGACCGTTGTGTTCTTCGACCCGAGCTACACCCTTGAAGATCATCACTATGGCGCGCCTTTCGGTGCACACATTGATGGGCTCGTAGGAGGTATTGAGTACTAGAACCCGGCCATTCATAACGGCGTGATATTACGCGTTAAGACTTGCCTCGCGCAATGGTCAACACCAAAACCGCGCGGACGTTGGCTTTGACGAGCACTTCGGCGCAGACGTTGACGGTCGCGCCCGTGGTGAAGACGTCGTCGACGAGGAGGATCGTTTCGTCTTCGACGAGGCGCGGGTAACGAATCAGAAAGGCGTCTTTTACGGTGTCGCGGCGGGCTTTGGGATCGAGACCGGCACGGTACTTTTCGGAGCCGCGGATGCGCGTCAGGCTCGTTTCGTCGAGAGGCAGTTTCAGGTGTTTTGCGAGCACTTCGGCGATCACGGTGGCCTGGTTGAAGCCGCGCTCTTTGGCGCGTCTTTCGTGCAACGGAACGGGGATGAGGCGGGTCGCTTTATTCATCGGTTCGCGTTGCGCCGTTTCAATTAACAACTTCACCACAACACTTGAAAGGTTTGGTTGCCGCTTCAGGCTCAACACTGATTCACGCAAAGCTTTCTCGTACAAACCGACCGCACGCGCCGCACTAAACGACTGAGAGTCACAACGGTGGCACCGCACTTCGCTTCGTATTTCGGCCGGCTGTTCGATACCCGGCAGCAACGCACCGCACTTCCAACAGATCGTCTCTTCCCCGCTGAAGATCCGTGTCGCCTCCCAGCATTTGCGACACGCCACACCAAGCGCGCGCTGTTCGACGCTCCCACCACACACACGACAAACCTGTGGATAGGCAACCGTGAGCAGTGCATCGTAGACACGCGTGAGGAGCATGATAAGTAAGTCGATAAACTAAAGCGGCCTCCCCGATTTCGAGAGGCCGCGATTATCTCACAATGTAAAAACCCGACGAGTCTTCGTCAACTAATCTTCATCATCACCAAGCAGCCCACGCTCCTGCAAGTCCTGGCAACGAACGCAGTGTCGCGCCCACGGCACCGCTTCCAAACGCTTCTCCGGCAGCGCCTCGCCACAGTGGATGCACTTGCCGTATCCCGAGGCTTCGATTCTTTCGAGCGCCTCGTCGATCAGGTTCAGCAACTGCCGGTCGTTGTCAGACATAGACACCAGCAGTTCCTTCGTATACGCGTTCGCAGCCATGTCGGCCGGGTCCTGCGTCGCTTCGGCGTCGCGTTCGCGGCTGTAAAGCTCGGCGGCCTGCACCTGGCCAACCAAACCTTCACGACGGCCCAATAATTTGTCTCGGAAAACTTTAGTGCGTCTCTTATCCATCAGTCGTTAATCCTCCACCCTACTTGTTATTGCGGGATTGCCTAAGTCATTTCTGATAAGGCAAGCCATGAACGATCGTGAACGCGCGATATAACTGCTCCAGCAAAAGCACTCTTGCCATCTCGTGCGTCAGCGTCAGACGGGAGAGCGACCAACGCTTGTCTGCGCGCGCCACCAACTCCGGCGCCAGTCCGTTCGGACCGCCAACGACGAAGGCCACTTCCTTAACGCCGCTGCCTTCCCAACTTTTCAACTGCGCCGCCAAGTCCTGCGACGTCCACTCCGCACCTTCCGGATCCAGCAAGATCGTTAGCGACCCGGGACGAAGAGCGTCTGAGATGCGCTTAGTCTCCTTATCGATGCCCGTTTTGTCAGTACGGCCGAGTTCCTTGAGTTCCGTCACTTCACAACGCACAAAATGCGAGAGACGCTCGGCGTAGTCGTCAACGAGCGAACGCAAACGGGCGTCGCGCGTCTTCCCCGGCCAAATGATCCGAAACTTCATGAAAGCCATCCACAGATTACGCAGAGTTACTTATTTACGATCCGCTGTGGCGTCGAGCCGTTTGGCCAATCTGCGTAATCTGTGGATGGCTTTCACAGCTCATAACGCGCGATCTTCTCGTAAAGATTTTTGCGGCTGATGCCGAGGATGCGCGCGCACTCGGCCTTGTTCCCCTTCGTCGCCGCCAGAATCTCGGAAATGTACGCTGCTTCCATCTCAGCGAGTGTACGCGGACGATCTTTCAAGCGGCGCGCCTGCACTGCAGCGCTGAGTCCTAACGGCAGATCGTCTTCGTCGATCGATTTACCCGCAGCGACGATCACGAGGCGCTCGATGATGTTTCCCAACTCGCGCGCATTGCCGGGATAGTCGTAAGCGTGGAGCAACGCGAGCGCGGGCGCTGACACGCTGTCGAGCTTGCGCCCGTGCTTCGTCGAGTAGTGCTTCACGAAGTGCTTGATCAGTTTTGAAAGATCTTCCTTTCGCTCCCGCAGCGGCGGCACGCGAATGTGAATCACGTCGAGCCGGTAAAACAGGTCCTCGCGAAAGCGACCGGCCTGCACCGCCTCGGCCAGGTCGACGTTCGTCAACGCGATCAGACGCGCGTCGAGCTTGATCGTGTTGCGGCCGCCAAGACGTTCGAACTCGCGCGTCTCGATCACGCGCAAGAGTTTTGCCTGCGCGCCGGTCGAGAGATGCGCGATCTCGTCGAGCACGATCGTTCCCTTT
>DASXXL010000492.1:0-2895 GCA_036503085.1 Pyrinomonadaceae bacterium
TCGGAAGCGGCCCTGATCCTTTCCTTCGGCTCCGTGATCACTTCACACGTTTGTAGACGTTCGCGAAACGCACACGGCACGAACAGGTAATCGAGCCTGACGTGCGGGTCCCACGTCGGAAACGTGTAGCCCTTGTCGTCGTGCAACATGCGATACCCGTCGTTGTAACCGGCGTCGAGCATAAACTGGATCGTTTCGCGTTGTAGTTTGCGTCCGCTGATCCAGACCAAAGCCTTGATCCACGCGGGCATTCGATCGAGTTCGAGGATCTCACCAGGCGCGAGTGTGTTGAAGTCGCCAATCAGAACGTGAAAGCCGTCCTGATGCCGCTTGATTCCTTCGAGTAACGCGCGAATCTCACGCGCGCGTCGCCGCTCGTCCCACTTCGAAAATCGCGCGCTGAGATGCAAACCAAAAACACGGACGTCGCTGTCGGCGGGAACGATCTCGAGAAACGAATGGCGCGCGCCCGCCGGGTAGTGCCACTCGTGATAAGCAATCTTTTGTTTGCTGATGAAACCGATCGAGTGATGCCGGCGCGAGGCCCAAAACGGGAAACTTGTTTCCGTGGCGAGGCGTTCGATCACGTCGGGATAGATCGCTTCCTGAAAAACAACCAGGTCGGGATCGATCGCGTTGATTGTTTCGGCGAGTGCCTGCTCGCGGCCCGTGCCGCCGAAGCGTATGTTGTAACTGAGCAGCTTCAGCGTCATGCATCTTCCGCGGGATGGACCACGACGTAGTACGGTTCGCCAAACAACATGTCGCGGCTGTAAAGGACCAGACTCGAAGTCGCTTGAAAGTTCACCGGCCGGCCGACGAGTTCCTGCAACGACTCGCGCAACGAAGCAAGGCTCGGCGCGATGTCGGGGTCTTTATCACACAAAGGTTTGGTGTGCAGGCCCGGGAGGTAATAAGCGTCTGAGTTCCACAGTTCCATCACCTTCTTACCGACGAGAGTGACGTCGAGATCGCTCGTGCCTTTGCCTTTTGAATCAAACGGCGTCTTGTCTTCGTGACGCTCGTTTGTCACGACGCTGCCGCGCAGGACGATCCCGGTCCCCTCGGGCAATCCCTGTTGCAGCTTGCGATAGAACGCGATGAAGAGACGTTCGTCTCCGCCGAACGCGAGCGTGACAATTCGCGAGCGGATTTCGTTCTCGCTCATTTCGTGAGCATCTTTTGGCATAAGCGGGCCTATGTTATCTGTCTGATTCCGGGGGCTGCTAACGGGAGAGGGGTCAGTATAACCGCTAATTATCTGTGTTCGAACTCTACTTCAGCGACGACGGGGACGTGGTCCGAGGCAAGCGTCTCAACCACCCACGCCTTCTTCGCGCGTACGCCGCGGCTGTAGAAGATGTGATCGATCCGCTTCGCCGGCTTGTCGGCGGGATAACTGAAACCGTCGCCTTGGGCGCGGCTCGTAATCCACGCATCATCAAACTTCGTGCGCATCAGTTGATACGCGCCGCCCGAAGGCACATCGTTCAAATCCGCCACGACGATCAGCGGTTCTTTCACGTCTGCCAAAAACCTCAACAACTGTTCCGTTTCAAACGCGCGTCCGTCTTCAAACTGGTAATCGAGATGTGTCGTGACGAATGTTAGCGTCTTGTGGTCCACCTCGACATCGACCAGCAACATGCCGCGTCGTTCGGCTTCGCGTTTGTTCTCGTACATGCGATGGACCGTGTTCCTGATCGGAAACCGCGACAGGATCGCGACGCCGTACTTGCCGCCCTGGAAATCGAGGTTCGGCGCGAAGGCATATTGCATCTGCGTCAACGTGGCAAGTTCGGCGATCTCGTCTTTGCCTTCCGTTCGTTTGACGCCGCGATCGACCTCCTGCAAGCCGACTAAATCGGGATGCTCGCGATTGATCACGTCAGCGATGCGTTGCAGGTCGAGCTTCTTGTCCATGCCGACTCCGACGTGGATGTTGTACGTCATCACGCGTAGCGTCTTCTTTGCGAAAGCGGGATTCGCAACGAACATCAAAACAACTGACAGCAGTCCAATCCGTTTCAGAATCCGTGTCATCCGTGGCTCAAAGTCCTCTTGAGGGGTCACTGGCGTAACAACGAAGGAGATCTTAACATGGCCGCGTGCTCCCCTGGCTTGCCATGTTCACCGCGGCGTTCGCTGCGGGCGCGATCAACTCAATCGCCGGGGGCGGCACTCTAATCACCTTCCCCGTTCTCATCTGGCTCGGTCTCGATCCGAAAGTCGCGAATGGGACCAGCACCGTCGCGCTCTGGCCCGGGTTGTTTGGCGGACTCTTCGGCTATCGTCGTGAACTAGAAAACAGTTCGCCGATTCTCATTCGCCTTGGTCTAACGAGCATCATAGGCGGCGCGGTCGGCGCATGGCTGCTCATCCTGACGCCCTCGCCGGTATTTGCGAAACAAGTCCCGTTTCTGATCCTGTTCGCGACACTGCTGTTCATGTCGAATAATTTGATCAATAGACGTCTGCGTCTCGGCTCGCTCGAAGGAAATCCGACAACGCTGTGGTGGACGGGCGCGATCGTCTTTCAATTCTTTTCCGCGATCTACGGTGGTTACTTCGGCGCGGGCAACGGCATTCTGATGCTGGCGGCGATGGGCCTGCTCGGCTTGAACGAGTTGCATCGCGCAAACGGCATCAAGAATTTTCTCGGCATTTGCATCAACAGTATCGCGGTGTTGAGTTTCGCCTGGGCGGGGCTCGTGGTTTGGCACGACGCGTTCGTTATGGCGTTTGGCGCGCTGGCCGGCGGTTATTTCGGTGCGAGCATGGCCGTGCGTATCGGGCAGGTGTGGGTGCGGCGTGGAGTGATTGCGATTGGCTTTGTTATTTTCGTTGCAATGTTGTGGAAGCTGCGCCAATGAAACTGCCTCGTGAGTTCTACAC
>DASXXL010000493.1:0-12835 GCA_036503085.1 Pyrinomonadaceae bacterium
ACGCGCTCGCACAGGAACACGGTGAGGCGACTTTTCAGGAGTTGCACTGGTGGGTTAATGTTCTGCGGCATCAGGTCACGTCTCACCAGCGCGACGCACAGTCGCTTACGAGCTGGGGTCGTTTGTTACCCGAGCTCAAACAAGCCATCGGCGCGGATCGCGATTGGACCGTCATCTTCGAACTCTTGCAAAACGTGCCAACGCTCGCAGACGTGCCGCAACTCTGCGACAAAGTCCTCGTTCAACTGGCAGCCTTCCAGAACCACGACTCACCGCAACTGGCCCAGGTCTCTGCAAAACTAACCAAAGCCCTTGAGCAAGCCGCCAACGGCTCAAACGATCTGCTCTCGCGTCTCAGCCGCATCGCGCGCACGTGCGATCAGCTCATCGACGAGATGGACTTCTCGTTTCTGTTCGACGTTGAGCGGAAGTTGTTCACGATCGGTTTCAACGCGAGCGCGTCGCGCGCCGACGACTCTTACTACGACCTGCTCGCCAGCGAAGCGCGCCTCGCGAGCTTCGTCGCCATCGCCAAAGGCGACGTGCCGCAAGAGCATTGGTTTCGCATGGGCCGCGCGCTGACGAAAGTCGATCACGGACGCGCGTTGCTCTCGTGGACCGGCACGATGTTCGAGTACCTGATGCCGCTGCTCGTGATGCGCAACTACCAGCACACGCTGCTGTCGGAGACTTACGAAACCGTCATCTCACGGCAGATCGAATACGGCCGCGAGCGTGGCGTGCCCTGGGACATTTCCGAAGCCGCTTACAACGTGCGCGATTTGCAACTCAATTATCAATATGGACCATTCGGCGTGCCCGGCCTCGGCTTGAAACGCGGACTCGTCGAGGATCTCGTCGTCGCGCCTTACGCCAGCCTGCTGGCGATGCCGATCGATGCAAACGCCGCCATGAGCAATCTGCGGCGGCTCGAAAAAGAAGAGGCACTCGGCCCGTTCGGTTTTTATGAGGCGCTCGACTACACGCCCGAACGTGTGCCCAACGGTCAGAAGTCAGTGCTCATTCGCGCGTTCATGGCCCACCATCAGGGCATGAGTCTCGTCGCCCTCACAAACCTGCTGCGCGACGACATCATGGAGAAGCGTTTTCACAACGACCCCGCAGTGCAAGCGACCGAGTTGTTGTTGCAGGAGCGCGTCCCGGTCGGCGCGCCGGCTGCTCATCCGCGCGCGGAAGAAGTTTTGACCGGTCGCGTGGTCCATACCATGCCGGGCATGGTCACGCGCGTCTACGACTCCGCGGATCTGGAAACGCCGCGCACGCAGTTGCTCTCGAATGGCGCTTACAACGTCATGCTCACGACCGCCGGTTCCGGTTATTCAAACTGCGAAGAGTTTGCGGTCACACGCTGGCGCGAAGACGTGACGCGCGACAATTGGGGCGCGTTCATCTACCTGCGCGACGTGCGCAGCGGCATGGTCTGGTCCGCCGGACATCAACCGGTGAAACGAAAACCGCAGCTCTACACCGTCGCGTTTTCCGAAGACAAAGCCGATTTTCGGCGCGTCGACTCCGGCATCTCGACGCGCATGGAAGTGGTCGTGTCGGCTGAAGACAACGCGGAAGTGCGACGCGTCTCGTTGACGAATCATTCATCGCGCACGCGAGAAATCGAGTTGACGAGTTACGCCGAGGTCGTGCTCAACACACCCGGCGCCGATGCCGCACATCAGGCGTTCAGCAATCTCTTCATCGAAACCGAATTCATCGCGGGCGAGAACGCGATCCTCGCTCACCGGCGACAACGTTCGACCGATGAGCGTCCCGTCTGGGGCATTCACGTCGTCGTGGTCGAAGGCGAAAGCGTCGGCGCGACTCAGTACGAGACCGATCGCGGCAGATTTTTGGGACGCGGCCGCAACGCGAGCAACCCCATCGCGGTGCTGGAGGATCGCCCGCTTTCAAACACGACGGGGGCGGTGCTCGATCCGGTTTTCAGCCTGAGACGAACCGTGCGCATTCAACCGAATCAGACGGTGAGTTGTTCGTTCAGCACCGCCGTGGCCCATTCACGCGAAGACGCGCTCGCGCTCGCGGACAAGTATCACGATCCAAACATCTTCGAACGTGAACTCCGCCTCGCCTGGACCAAGGCGCAGGTCGAGATGACTCACCTCAAGATCGACGCCGAAGAAGCACACCTGTTTCAACGGCTCGCCGCGCGCGTGGTCTATTCCGATCCTTCACTGCGCCCGACGCCGCACGTGCTCGCACTGAACACGAAAGCGCAGTCGAGCCTGTGGGCTTACGGCATCAGCGGCGACTTGCCCATCATCGTGGTGCGCATCAATAAAGCCGCGGATCTCGAGACCGTGAAGAAGCTCGTCCGCGGTCACGAATACCTGCACTACAAGGGACTGAAGTGCGACCTCGTGATTCTCAACGACACGCCGTCGAGCTATCTCGAACCGTTGCACAAAGAGCTGGAAACGATCGTGCGGACGAGCGGGCTGCAAGCGTTGCAAGACAAACCCGGCGGCGTTTATCTGCGTCGCGCCGATCAAATACCCGACGCGGATCGCATCCTGCTGCACGCGGTCGCGCGCGTGGTGATCGTCGCGGAGCGCGGCAGTTTCCAGGATCAACTCGAACGTCCACGCACGCAGGAACCGCTCCCGCCGCTGCTCGTCCCGCGGCTCGCGGCGCAGACTTATCCCGAACAGGCCACAACTCCGCCAGAGCTCAGTTTTTTCAACGGTCTCGGCGGCTTTCATCAGGGTGGTCGCGAATACGTCACGGTGCTCGGTGCGGAGCAATGGACGCCCGCGCCGTGGTCCAACGTCGTCGGCAACGCGATCGACTTCGGTTTTCAGATCACCGAAACCGGAGGCGGTTACACATGGTCGGTGAACAGTCGCGAGAACCGCTTAACGCCGTGGTCCAACGACGCGATCAGCGACCCGCCGGGCGAGGTCGTGTACCTGCGCGACGAGGATTCGGGCAGCGTCTGGTCGGCCACGCCTTTGCCGATTCGCGAGCGCGAGCCTTACATCGTCAGGCACGGCCAGGGCTACAGCGTCTTCGAACACACGAGCCACGGGCTGTCGCAGGAGTTGCTGGTGTTCGTGCCGCTCGATGCGTCAGTGAAGATCTCTTTGCTGCGACTGCGCAATCGCACGACACGCAAACGTCGGCTGAGCATCACCAACTACAACGAGCTCGTGATGGGCGTGGCGCGACAGTCTTCTGCTCCTTACATCATCACGGAGATCGATCAGCAATTGGCGACGATCTTCGCGCACAATCCTTACAACAACGAGTTTGCCGAGCGGGTCGCGTTTGTCGCTACGAGTGAACGCGTGTCTAGCGCGACATGCGATCGCAAGGAGTTCATCGGCCGCAACGGCTCGCTGGAAGCGCCGTCGGCTTTGAAGCGCGTCGGTCTCGGCGGACGCGACGGCGCGGGGCTGGATCCGTGCGCCGCGATCCAAACGCAGCTCGAGCTCGCGCCCAATGAGGCCCGCGAAGTGATCTTTCTGCTCGGCGAAGCCGGTTCGAAAGCCGATGCCCAAGCACTCGTCACGAATTTCCGCCAGGCCGTGAACGTCAACGCTGCGTTCGAAAAGGTGTTGGACCACTGGGACGATCTGCTCGGCACCGTGGAAGTGCGCACGCCCGATCCGGCGCTGGACACGATGCTGAATCGCTGGCTCGTGTATCAAACGCTTTCGTGCCGCATCTGGGCGCGCACGGCGTTTTATCAATCCGGCGGCGCTTATGGTTTTCGCGATCAGTTGCAGGACGTGATGGCCATCGTTTACAGCCGCCCCGAGATCACGCGCAAACAGATCCTCCTCGCCGCCGCGCATCAATTTAAAGAAGGCGACGTGCAGCACTGGTGGCATCCGCCGACCGGACGCGGCGTGCGCACGACGATCTCCGACGATCTCTTGTGGCTGCCGTTCGTCACCGCTTTCTACATCAATGTCACGGGCGATGTGTCTGTCCTCGATGAAGTCGTTCCCTTTCTCGAACAGGAGCCGCTCGCGCCGGGCCAACTCGAAAGCTACCAGCAGCCGGAAGTCTCCACCGAAACCGCGACGATCTTCGAACACTGCGCCCGCGCCATCGATCGCAGTCTGAACGTCGGCGAGCACGGGCTGCCGCTGATGGGCGGCGGCGACTGGAACGACGGCATGAATCGCGTGGGCCAACTCGGCAAAGGCGAGAGTATTTGGCTCGGCTGGTTTCTCTGCATGACGCTCGCGACGTTCACGCCGCACGCGGAGGGGCGCAAAGAAGACGCGCGCGCGCAGCGTTATCGCGAACACCTGGACCACCTGAAGAAAGCGCTCGAAGAAAAAGGCTGGGATGGCGACTGGTATCGTCGCGCATATTTCGACGACGGCACGCCGCTTGGTTCCGCGCGCAACGAAGAGTGTCGCATCGACTCGATCGCGCAATCGTGGTCCGTGATCTCCGGCGCGTCAGATCCGTTTCGCATGGGACGTGCGATGGCCGCTGTTGAGGAGTTTCTGATTCGTCGCGGCGACGGACTGGTGATTCTCTTCACGCCGCCGTTTGATAAAGGCACGCTCGATCCCGGTTACATCAAGGGTTACGTTCCGGGCGTGCGTGAAAACGGCGGGCAGTACACGCACGCAGCGATCTGGACGTTGATTGCTTACGCGCTGCTTGGCGACGGCGAGCGCGCGGGCGAGCTCTTCGCGCTGCTCAATCCGATCAATCACTCGTCGACGCGCGCGGGTCTGCACAAATACAAAGTCGAGCCCTACACGGCGGTCGGCGACGTTTATGCGGTGCCGCCGCACACGGGCCGCGGCGGTTGGACGTGGTACACGGGTTCGGCCGGCTGGATGTATCGCGCGGGGCTCGAGTCGATTCTCGGTTTCAAGCTGCAAAGCAATCACTTGCATATCGACCCGTGCGTGCCGCGCTGGTGGCGCGACTTCGAGATCACTTATCGCCGCGGGCGCGCGGTCTATCGAATTAAAGTGGAGAACCCGCTCGGGGTGAACCACGGTGTTGTGACTGTTGAAGTAGACGGCACACCTCAACCCAGTGCCGTGATTGATCTGCGTGATGAAGAAAAGACTTACAACGTGAGGATCGTGATGGGTGAACCGGCCCTCAAAGAGGAGAAAGAGTTAACCACAGATGCACACGGATCTGTGTAATCTGTGGTTAACTACGCTGCCGCCATATCTGCTTCACTGATATCGAAGTTTGCCGACACCTTCTGCACGTCGTCGTGATCTTCGAGCGCTTCCATTAACTTCAACATCTGCCGCGCGTCGCCGCCTTCGAGCCGGATGTAGTTCTGCGGCACCATCTCGACTTCCGCCACCTGCGGCTCGATTCCCGCTCCTTTGATCGCCGCGAGCACGCCGTCGAACGCATCCGGTGACGTCATGATCTCAAACGTGTCTTCGTCGTCGCGCAGATCGTCAGCGCCCGCTTCGATCGCCAGATCGAAAAGCTCTTCCTCCGACTTCGCCGACTTATCGACGACGATGTAACCCTTCTTCTCAAACATCCAACCCACGGATCCGGACTCGCCGAGGTTCCCGCCGTTCTTCGAAAAGATGTGCCGGATTTCCGCGACCGTGCGGTTGCGATTGTCGGTCATCGACTGGATCATCAACGCCACTCCACCGGGACCATAACCCTCGTAAGTGATCTCTTCGTAGTTCACGCCTTCTTCTTCGCCGGTGCCGCGGCGAATCGCGCGCTCGATCGTGTCGTTGGGCATGTTGCCGGCTTTCGCGTCGAGAATCGCTTTGCGCAAACGCGCGTTGCCTTCCGGGTCGCCGCCGCCGCTGCGTGCCGCGACGGTGATCTCTTTAATAAACTTCGTAAACAGTTTGCCGCGCTTGGCATCGAGCGCGCCATTCTTGTGCTTAATACTGTGCCATTTCGAATGTCCCGACATGTGTTAAAGGTCCTTCTGGAGAGTGGATGCTAGGGCCGAGAATATATCACAACAGAAGCCCATCCACAGATTCCACAGATTAATCTGCGGCATCTGCGGATGGCTCGAACTATTTCAGTTGCTCGTATTCTTTCTTCGCCTCGACGAGCACGGGCAGATCCGGATCGGCGTCTTTCCATAACGCGAAGAAATCCTGGTAAGACTTGCGCGCGCCGGCGGTGTCGCCGGTGATGGCGAGCGCGCGGCCGAGACAGAGATGCGCCAGCGGGCGGGCCGGAGAAAACGGATCGATGCCCGGGTTGTCGATGATCTTTTTGAACTCCGCGGCCGCTTCGTTGCCCCGGCGTTGTTTTAGGTAGAGCGAACCGCGCATGTAATTGTTGGTAATGCCGACCAGCAAACCGAAGTCGTAAGGGCGCACGGATTCCATCAACTGCACCGCCTGATCGAGATTGCCGCGGCTTCGTTCCTGTTCGGCCCGGACGATGGGATCGAACATCGAATTGACGAGCGTGCTCTTCGGATACTGTTTGCGCAAATCCTCGAGCAACGACTGCGCCTGGCCAAGATCGTCGCAGGCTGAATACAGAAGTATCGCGGGCACGACGATGCCCTGGCCGCGTGACAGTGACAGCGCCGTCTTCGCCTGGGTCTTTCCTTCCGAACATTTACCGACGAGCGCAAAGTTGATCGCCAGATTCATCAGTCCGTGCGCCACGTTCTCTTTATCACCGCGAGCCTGCAACAACTCGTCCGATCGTTTCTGGAGTTCTTCAGCTTGTTTGAATTTGCCGAAGTACATGGCCGTTGCCGTCCTCGTACCCAGCACTTCAGCTTCTTCGGATTTACCTTTGGCCCATTCCAGTTCGCGGTCCATAGCGGCTTGATCTCGCCGCAAAAAGGCGAACAGGTATTTGGTGAAGTGCGTGTCGAGTGAGTCCGGATTGATCCGGTCGAGCTCCTTTGCTGATTGCTCGGCCTCCTCCAGCCGGTTCACGCCGGTGTAGCTGCCGACGAGATTGATATACGCACTAATGTTGTTGGGCCCGAGGCGCACTGCCTCCAAACCTTCCTTCACCGCATCGTCGAATCGTCCGACCATCTGGTAATTCAGCGACAGGTTGTTGTGCGGAATGAAATCATTTGGATAGAGCTTGGCCCAGGTTTGCAGTGTCTCGATAGTCTTGTCGACTTCGCCGGTTATATACGTGTAGTACTTCTCGGTGATGTAGAGACGCTCGCGCTCGCTGACGCGGTCGCGCAGCTCGTACGCTTTCTCGACGTAAGGCTTCGCGGCTTCCATCTGCTGCTGGTTGCCGTAGTACACGCCGATACGGGCATAAGCCATCGCGAAGTTCGAATCGAGCTCGACGGCGCGTTGGTAGAAGTTGAGTGCCGCTTTCGCGTTTCCTTTCGCGCGTTCGTCGTTACCCATCGCATATGCCTTCAACGCTTCCAGCGACGACGTTGTCGCCTGCTCGATGCTGACGTCGTACTTCTGCATCATGCTGAGCGACTCGCCAAGCTTCTTGCGCAGGTTCCACGCCGCGGTGCCCAACGAAGACAGCACTTTCTCTTTACTCTCGGCCTCAATCTGTTCGCGCGCAAACGGATCGCCGGAACGCGGATTCACTGCTTCCAGCGTGATCACGTAATGACTGCCGAGACTCGCGATCGATCCGGTCAGCAGTGCCTTGATTCCCTGGCGCTCGCAGATCTCGCGGCCGATGTCGCGCGTGATGCGGTCATCCGGCGAACGGCCCATGAAGCGCAACGTTTCGCGCACGCGCTCTTCGGGAAAGATATTCAGAAAAGGAGTTTGGCCGAGATGCACGGCGAGCGCCTGCTTCAGTGTGCCGTCAAAGACTGGTTCCCCGGTCGTGTTGACGAAGTCGGCAACCAGGATCGTGTCTTTGTCGGTAAGCGGCTTCGACCGGTTGTAATAGAAGTAGAAACCGGCCGCGGTACCGGCGATCAGCAGTATCGCGACGATCGCGGCCGCGATCTTGTGACGCATGATCCCGGTCGCGATGTATTCCGCGCTCGAGACGTGCGAGACGGTCTTGGTCGGCATCGCGCGCTCGGGTGTCGTCGGTGAGATCGGGATGTCGCTGCTTCTAATCGCCGCGGCGCCGCTCGGCACTGTTCGTTCCAACTCCGTTTCAAACTCCAGCCGCTGCTTGAGCCGGCGCAGATCGGTCAACAGTTCCTTGATCGTTTGATAGCGCTCGTCGCGATCTTTGCGCAGCGCCTTCATGATGATCCACTCGAGTTCGGCGGGAACGTTCGGCGCGAAGCGTGCGAGTGGCGGCGGTTCTTTCTGCGTAATCGCGACGATGACGTCGGTTGACGTTTCGCCTTCGAACGGCGTGCGGCCTGCGACGAGCTCGTAGATCACCACGCCGAGACTCCAAATGTCGCTGCGTGCATCGACCGGACGGCCGCGCGCTTGTTCGGGCGACATGTAATGCGACGTTCCCATCACGACGCCTGCGTCCGTTTGCACGAGCACGCGCGTCGACGCTTCGGCATCGGACGGACTGCGATCAACCGTTTCGGTCAGCTTCGCGAGACCAAAGTCCAACACTTTCACGTAGCCGTTGCGGCGCACCATGATGTTGTCGGGCTTGACGTCGCGATGAACGATGCCTGCCACGTGCGCTTCTTCGAGTGCGCTCGCGACCTGGACGGCGATGTCGAGGATCTGCGGGATCTCGAGATCTGACGCCATCGCTTTATGACGCAACGTCACGCCATCAATAAATTCGGTAGCGATGTAATGGCGACCGTTGTCGATGCCGACTTCGTGAATCGTCAGGATGTTCGGGTGATTCAGGTTCGACGCGGCCGAGGCTTCCTGCTCGAAGCGATGCAGCCGATCTCGGTTGGTCGTGTACTCCTCGCTGAGAATCTTGATCGCGACCTTGCGGCCGAGCTTCATGTCCTCGGCAAGATAGACTTCGCCCATTCCCCCCGCGCCGAGCTTTTCGAGAATCCGGTAGTGTCCGACTTTATCGAGTTCCATTAGAAGGTCATCGGTGTCGCGCCGCGCAAGAGTGTTCCCGCTATCGCGGCCTGAAACAGCCATAAGATCAATATCGCGATTAGCGGAGAAATATCCATCCGTGCTACGGGCGGAATCATGTGACGCAACGGGCCCAGCAAAGGTTCGGTTACGTCGACCAGGAAGCGCATGACCCGATTGTGATAACTAACCATACCCCACGAAAAGATCACCCGCATGAAGATGCAGAGGATGTACAACGAGAGCAGTCCGGAAAGAATAAACCCGACCACGGAGATGATTGCGCCAGTAAGCAGGCCGGAGACAATTCCCTCGATCGTAGTGGCAATGGTTTCCACGATCTGCACGAGAAAGAATCCCAACAAGATCGACACCAGAATCACGACCAGCGGCGCGAATTTCGGGTCCACACCCACGTTGCGCATGGAACCTCGCACCGGCATCACAAACGGGTCCGTGAGCCTGCGGATGGTACGCGACGACCAGGCAAAAGGATTCAGGTCCGCCCCGTCTGCGATCAGCCGCAGGATCATCAGGACGACGATCGCCACGATGATCAGTTGGACTGCCCAACTAAAAAACAGGAATGTTCGCGCGATAACAAACATGGGCCACGAAGAGGCACAAGAGCCACAAGTAAGAACTTAAGTGCTCCTGTTTACCGTCCCCACGTCCTCCTTTGTGCTTTTTGTGCCTTTTTGCGGCTGCTCTCGGGCGCCAAAAATCGCCGTGCCGATGCGCACCAACGTCGCGCCTTCTTCGATCGCCACTTCGAAGTCGTGCGTCATGCCCATCGACAGTTCACCACGATTCGTACCGAAGACTCCCCTGGACGCGAGCTCGTCGCGCAGTTGCCGCAGCCTACGAAAGTATGGTCTGGCTTGTTCCGGGTCGTCGAAGAACGGCGGCAGCGTCATCAATCCGATCAGTTCGAGCCGCTCGAGTTGTCTCATGGCCTCGACGAGCTGCGGCAGCTCCTGTTCGTCGATGCCCGACTTCGTTTCCTCATGGCCCAAGTCTACCTGAATGAGCACGGGCAGTGATTGCCTGCCAGCTTCGACGCACAAGCGCTCCAAACGTCGAGCAAGATCAATCGAATCCAGCGAGTGAATCACGTCAAACAGATGCACCGCGCGGCGCGCTTTGTTGGCTTGTAGATGTCCGACGAGATGCCAGCGTGCACGCTCGTTTCCCAGTTGGGGGATCTTCTCTTCAGCTTCCTGCACGCGGTTCTCGCCGAGGTCGGTGGCGCCGAGTTCGATGAGACTTCTTATCAGACTCGCAGGATGAGTCTTGCTGATAGCGATCAGCCTAATCTCTTCCGGACTGCGGCCACAGTTTCTCGCCGCCGCTTCGATACGCGCTTTGACGGCCGCGAATCGCGCGGCCAGCCCTTCCGCCAGATCAATGTTTTTCATTACGGCGTTGGAAATCCCTTTACCTGTTTCTCCCGCTTGCGTGACACAAAAAGAAAGGGATTTTAGAGCACGCGGTCTGTACCAAAGCAACAATAAAGTAATAAAAGCCCCACCGGAGTTGGTGCTATGGTAGCTGATAGGAGGGACGTTTATGAAATCACTGTTTTCCAGAAAACTGATGGGGGCAGCGGCTCTCGTCTTACTGCTAGTTTTGAGCGTGTCAGCGGATGCGTTGGCCCAAGGTCGTGGCCGTGGCCGCGGTCGCGGTGGGTTCGACGGTTTCGACCGCAAGTGTGGCAAGTTTGTTAACTGCCACGATGCACGCGATGGACGTTGGGACGGCCGCGGACCGCGACGCAACACTACGTGGACAAGCCGCTACTTCCGTCGCTCACGGCGCGATCGTGATCGCCGCTGGGACAGCAATCACCGCGACTGGCGCCGTTATCGCCACAACCGGTTCCGCCGCTAAAAGCAGTTAACACGCCCCCTTCCCTCACTCAACTCTCCCCGGTTGACACCTTCTAAACCCATTCGCATAATGACAAGCCGTTTCCTTTGCGGATGTGGCGGAACTGGCAGACGCGCAGGTCTCAGAAGCCTGTGATGGTGACATCGTGGAGGTTCAAGTCCTCTCATCCGCACCAATCAGAATTTATAGCGGCGGGTTTGTTGTAAAGCAGGCCCGCCGTTTTCATTTCTGTAACACTCCTCGGCAATACTCTTCCCGTCAAAAGAGGCCGAAAAAAATTTTGTCACGGATTTTCGCAGGCCGGTGTCTAACAATCAGAGGTCCATTCTGAAAGGGGAGTATTAATGAACGTCGATCAAGCAGCTCGGAAAGAAACCGACAATTTGAGACCGCCAGTTACCAACCCGGTGACTGATAACACAGTGCGTCTGAAGATTGCCGAGCGGCCTGATCGCGACCGTATCCAACGCGTTGTCGATCTGGCGGACGCTCTTTTAGCAGAGGCGGAGACTCTGGCTCGCGATAAGGCTTTCACGGAGGAGGCAACCAGGCTTAAACCCCTGGACATTCTCGGAGGAATCAGCTTTTACGACGAAGTTCAGCGGTTCGAGACCCACTTGATCAAGATGGCACTGGCTGAGACCGGGGGTAATCAAGCAAAAGCAGCCAGACTGCTTGGCATTAAGGCTACAACTCTCAATTCCAAAATCAAGCTCTTCAACATCGATGTTGGCTAGGGCCGACCAGCCATCATTTTCCCAGACTTAATTCACTGACTCCGACGTCCCGAGCATCTCCGGCTCGGCGACGTCGGAGACTGTCAGCAATTCTTCTTTGTACAGGTTCGAATCGATCAACGTTTGTACGACATATCGTCCAGCCGTTGGGAAAGTCACGTTGACAAAGAAGCTGATGTTGTCGGCAAAGCCGCCGGAAGCGATCTCGAAACGCGTCGGCTGCGAGACGACGATTGGGTGCTGGCGGTCGGGCGTGAGGATACGCACCTCCGACAGATAACTACCGGATCCTTCCCAGTGGTTCACGACGGCAAACTTGATCAACGAGACCGGGACCTGTTGGACCATGATGTTCTGGAACACGCCCATGAACGACAGCTTGTTTCCCGCTTCGAGCCGCACGTCGTCGCAGAAGAGTGTGTAAAGCAGTTTGAGGTTCTTAGCTTCGGAACTCATTCTTTCTCCGTTGACAGGATTTCAGAATTAACAAGACAGCCAAACCAGCTCCTTTGAACATCTGGAACAGCTCCTTTTGAACATCTTGTACATTCTGAAATCTTGTCTAAGTTAGCATTTCCTTAAAAGCGTCTTCGTCGATCACAGCAACGCCGAGCGACTGTGCCTTGTCGAGTTTCGAACCGGCCGCTTCGCCGGCGACAACGTAGTCCGTCTTCTTGCTCACCGATGAATTGACACGGCCGCCGCGCGCTTCAATCAGTGCCTTCGCTTCGTCGCGCGTAAAGTTCGACAACGTTCCCGTCAACACAAACTGTTTGCCCGCGAAACGCTCGTCGAGCGAATCGCTGCTGGCGCGCGTGGCCTCGGTCTTTACGCCTGCCGCCCGCAGCCTATCACAAAGCGCGCGGTTCCCTTCATCGTCGAACCAGTCGCGCACACTCTCGGCGACAGTCAATCCGATCTCCGGAATCGCGTCGAGCTCTTCCACAGACATCGCAGCCAGGCGTTCGAGCGAACCGGCCTCGTGCGCGAGAATGCCGGCGGTTCTTTCGCCGACATGCCGAAGGCCGAGCGCGTAAATCAAGTTCGACAGATCGCGTTGCTTGCTCGCTTCGATCTGTTCGAGCAGGTTCGTGGCAGACTTCTTCGCCATGCGTTCGAGGCCCGCGACTTGTTCGAGCGTCAACGAATAAAGATCGCCCACGTCCTTGACCAGCTTGGCCTGGACCAGTTGCTCCGCCAACGACTCACCGAGGCCCTCGATCCTCATCGCGCGTCGCGAAGCGAAGTGAATCAGACGGCCCATCAACT
>DASXXL010000494.1:0-5045 GCA_036503085.1 Pyrinomonadaceae bacterium
GGCGGTTATAGCTAATTGGGGCCACAAAGTACTTCTTGTAGACGCGGATCCACAGGGGAACGCCACCTCCGGAATGGGAATTCAGCGCGGCAGCTTTCGCAAGAATCTCTACCACAGCCTCATCTTGGATGAACCGATTGACGCGATAACGGTACCTTCCACGATCTCTTCGCTGTCGGTCATTCCGGCTAGCAAAGATCTGGCGGGCGCAGAGATAGAGTTGGTAGAGGTTGAGCAGCGAGAGTTTCGCCTACGACGGGCGCTCGGTTTGGTCGAACCTAACTACGAATACATTATCATCGACTGTCCACCGTCGCTCGGGCTGTTGACCCTAAATGCGCTGACTGCGGCGAAGTCGCTGCTTGTTCCCATTCAGTGTGAATACTACGCCTTGGAAGGCGTAACTGAGCTCTTCGACACTCTGGCGCGGATCCGCCGTCTCCACAACCCAGGATTGATGATCGAAGGGCTCCTCCTCACGATGTATGACGAGCGCACTAACTTGTCGGCCGCTGTGGCTGCGGACCTCCGCGATTTTTACGGCTTACAAGTTTTTCGGACTGTTATTCCGCGCAACGTCAGACTTGCCGAAGCGCCAAGCTACGGCAAACCGATTATCACGTACGACGCCCACTCAAAAGGCGCCGAAGCTTACTCAAAGCTAGCCAGGGAGAGTGTTTATGAATCGAAAAGCACTGGGTCGGGGTCTGGGGGCTCTGCTGTCGTCTGACACGACAGTCGATCTCGGCTCCGAACCAACCGAAGTGGACGTGGACGCTATTGTCCCCGGTCCGATGCAGCCGCGCACACATTTTGACGAGGGCGCGTTGGAGGGACTGGCCGATTCGATTCGCAGCCAGGGAATCATTCAGCCGTTGCTGGTGCGTCGTGTCGGCGACCGTTACGAGTTGATTGCCGGCGAACGTCGCTGGCGAGCGGCGCGCCTCGCGGGTCTCTCAAAAGTGCCGGTGGTCGTCAAGGAGGTGCCGGATAAGGATCTCCTCGAGATCGCGCTGATCGAAAACATTCAGCGCGAGAACCTCAATCCGATTGAAGAAGCCCAAGCGTATCAACGACTGATTGAGACTGTCGGTCTGACTCAAGAATCGCTGGCCGCACGCGTCGGCCGCGATCGCTCTTACATCACGAATTACCTCCGGCTGCTGAAGCTTCCCGATGACTTACAGAAACTCGTCGTTGAGGGTCGTTTGTCAACAGGCCATGCTCGTACAATCCTCGGGTTGCCAGAGGTAGACCTGCAGCGAAAACTTGCGCGGCAGATTATTGACGGAGGCCTATCGGTTCGTGCGACGGAGCACCTTGTTCGTAAGGCTGTCGACGGAACTGCTCCTCCCAAGACCGCCAGCGCCGCCGACCCAAATATCCGCGCCGCCGAAACGAAGCTAAGGCGAGCACTCGGCACGCAAGTCAGAATCGTGCAGCTCCGTGGTGAAGGGCAGGGGAAGGTTGAGATCAGCTTTTTCAGCAACCAGGATCTCGACCGCATCTACAACCTGCTCCTCTCGGCTACCGCTCAAGTGTAAATAGTAAAGCCGCGCGCGGTATAAGGTAAAACGGAGCTGGCCGAAAAGCATCAACGAGCAGTTATGTGTGCTCGTTTGGCGGAATTGTGTGCTGCATGTTAGACTCGCCCGCTTTTCAGAAGGCATCACCCAATCATTAATCAGAGGAATCGGATGTTTCTCGCAGAGACCTCAATACAGTTGGTTCCTGATGGTACGTTACTGCTCCATCTGCTGATGGTCGCGGTCATGGTTTTCATCCTGAACCGGACGCTCTTGAAGCCGATCAATCAGATACTCGCCGAACGCGAGAAACAGATCGCTGGTCGTCTGAAAGAAGCTGAGGCGCTTGCAGCAGAAACCGACGAGAAGCTTCGGCGCTACAACGGCACATTGCGGGAGGCGCGTGCGGAAGGTTACCGGCTATTAGAAAAGGAGCGCGCCGCCGCGCTCAAAGAAAAGGAAGAGAAGGTTCGTATCTATCGAGAGGAACTTTCAAAAACTGTTACCTCGCAGATCGAACAGACGCGGCAGCAGGAACAAAAGGTCCGCGACGAGCTCGAGTCGCAGGCAGTCGCGGTTGGTGACTTAATCAGTTCGCAAATATTGCGTCGCTAGAAACTGAACTTAATTTCGCAGCGTTAAGCTATACGAATGACACTCGCGTTTCTCGAATGGCAAGACTGGTTCAACTATCCCGGTCTTGAACTCTGGAAATTTCTCAACCTCGCCATCTTCCTGGTGGTAGGAATTTACATTTTGCGCCGGCCGATCAGCGAAGCTCTCGCCACGCGCCGCGAAGCGATCAAGCGTGAGTTGGTCCAGGCGCAGCAGCAACGCGCCCAGGCGGAAGCAAAGATTGCGGAAGCCGACTCCCTGTTGAGCAGGCTCGATGCCGATGTTCGCGCCGTCCGGGAACAAGCCGTACAGGAAGCGGAGTCTGAGCGACAGCGTCTCGCGGCCTCAACTCAACGCGAAATCGAAAAACTCAAACAACAAGCAGAGCGCGAAATGGAAACTGCCGACAAGGTCGCGCGCAAAGCGCTGCGCCAGTTCTTCGCGAAGAGAAGTGTCGACTACGCGCGCGAGACCGTGCGTACAAAAATGCGACCCGAAGACGACCGGCAGTTGATCGAACAGAGCATAGGTGAACTGAGGAGGGCCAGAGTTTGAGTTTGCAGACGGTCGCGCGCCGCTATGCGTCAGCCCTCGCGGATGTAGTCATCGAACGACGGGAAGAGCGAGAGGTCCAAAACGAGATCAATACCTGGGCCTCAATGATCGCGAGCAATCCGCAGTTAAAAGAAGTCTTTGCGAACCCCACCATCGCATACGATCACAAACGCGCCGTACTCGAAGATCTGCTCGCACGCAGTCGCGTCCGCGAAACCAGCGCGAGTTTCCTGCGCGTCTTACTGAAGAACCAGCGACTCGCACAGTTGCCCGAAATCGCAGAACGCTTCGGTCAGATTCTCGACGAGCGTGGCGGTGTGGTCGCGGCGGAGATTACAACCGCGCGCCCCATTTCCGAAGAATTAAAGAAGGCGCTGCACGACACACTCGCGTCAGCGACCGGCCGGACCGTGCGGCTGACTTTCGCCACTGACGAAGCGATTATCGGCGGCCTTGTCGCGCGCATCGGCTCCACGATCTTCGATGGATCCGTCGAGAGCAATCTTGAGCGACTCGCCGCGGGCCTGACCGGTCAATAGTGTTACGACAGAGGAAATTATGGAACCAATAAGAGCCAGCGAAATCAACGACATCATCCGCAAGCAGATCGAAAATTTCGATACCGGCGTGACCGTCACCGAAGTCGGCACCGTGATCAAAATTGGCGACGGCATCGCCGAGATTCACGGCCTCGAGAAAGTCATGGCCGGCGAACTGCTCGAGTTTCCGCACGAGGTTCGCGGCTTGGCGCTCAACCTCGAAGAAGACAAAGTCGGCGCGGTGTTGTTCGGCGAGTTTCAGGCGATCCGCGAAGGCGATCTGGTCAAACGCACCGGTCGCATCATGCAGGTGCCGGTCGGCGAGGCGTTGGTCGGCCGGGTGGTCGACGTGCTCGGCAACCCGATCGACGATGCTGGTCCAATCGTTACCGATCACTACTACCCGGTCGAGCGCATCGCTCCCGGCGTGGTCGACCGGCAACCCGTGAAAGAGCCACTGCAAACCGGTCTTAAAGCGCTCGACGCGATGGTGCCGATCGGACGCGGCCAGCGCGAATTAATTATCGGCGATCGACAAACAGGCAAAACCGCCGTCGCGGTCGACACGATCATCAACCAAAAAGGCAAGGACGTAATCTGCATCTACGTCGCCATCGGTCAGAAAGCCTCGACGGTGGCCCAGGTCGTCAAAACGCTTCAGGACTACGGCGCGATGGATTACACGATCGTCATCAAAGCCACCGCTTCCGATCCCGCGGCGATGCAGTTTCTGGCGCCATACTCCGGCGCGGCGATGGGCGAATACTTCCGCGACAACGGCAAGCACGCGCTGACGATTTACGACGACCTTTCGAAACAAGCCGCCGCGTATCGCGAGATTTCGCTGCTGCTTCGCCGGCCGCCGGGCCGCGAGGCTTACCCCGGCGACGTTTTCTACCTGCACTCGCGTTTGTTGGAACGCGCCGCGAAACTTTCCGACGCGAAAGGCGGCGGGTCGTTGACGAGTTTGCCGATCATCGAAACGCAAGCGGGCGACATCTCGGCGTACATTCCGACTAACGTGATCTCGATCACCGACGGCCAGATCTTTCTCGAAGCGGATCTTTTCAACAGCGGTTTCCGTCCCGCCATCAACGTCGGCAACAGCGTGTCGCGCGTAGGCGGTTCGGCTCAGATCAAGGCGATGCGCCAGGTGGCCGGAACACTGCGGCTCGATCTTGCACAGTTTCGTGAGTTGCAGGCGTTCGCGCAGTTCGGTTCCGACCTCGACAAAGCGACGCAAGCGCAGCTCGCGCGCGGTCAGCGTCTCACCGAGATTCTGAAGCAGCCGCAGTATCAACCGATGGACGTCGAGAAACAGGTGCTCGTGATCTGGGCGGCGACGAATGGTTATACAGACGACATTCCGGTGGAAGATGTGCGGCGTTTCGAGTCAAGCTTGCTCAAGTTTGTTGAGAGCTCAAGTCCTGGTGTACTCGCGGCGATTGCTGACCAGAAAACGCTTACCGACGAGATTAAGGCTGATCTCAAACAGGTGCTCGAAGACTTCAAGCACGAGTGGAAGAAACAATCGTCGGATGGAGCGGGTGACTTCTCGGTCGCAGCTTCGGCAACGCCGGCAACTGCCGCTACGGCGCCGCAGCCGGCTTAATTAATAAACGATGCCTAATCTTCTCGACATCCGCCGGCGCATCAAGTCGGTCAAGAACACGCAGCAGATCACGAAAGCCATGAAGATGGTTTCGGCTGCGAAGCTCAAACGCGCGCAGGATCGCGTCGTCACCGCGCGTCCGTTTGCAATCAAGATGGCGGAGGTTTTGGGCGAGCTCGCGAAGCGCACCGACGAAGA
>DASXXL010000495.1:0-3084 GCA_036503085.1 Pyrinomonadaceae bacterium
GGATGATAAAAGCGTTCTTCAAACAGGCGCGGGGTGCCGGGATGGTCCTCGGTCGGGCAAGGCCAGAAAATCCCGTTGTTCTCTTCGATTTTCTTCCACGTGATGCCGTAGTAATCGGCGTTACCGCCGCGCGAAGCAACACGCAACTCGTCGAAAATTTCCCGGGGCGAATCGAAATTGAAATACTGCCCACGACCCATGCGACGCGCGATCTCCTGCACGATCCACCAATCAGCGCGCGCCTCGCCCGGCGGATTGTTCGCCTTGTTTATCTTGACGACACGTCCCTCGCTGTTACACGTCACACCTTCATCTTCACTCCACGCCGAGCCGGGTAAGACGACATCCGCGTAACGCGCGCCTTCCGACATGAAGAAATCGATGCAGACGTAGAACTCCAGACCTTCCAGCGAACGACGAACATCGTTGATGTCAGGCAGGCTCACCATCACGTTGTTACAGATCGACAGCAACCCGCGAATCTCGCCTTCGCGCATCTTCGCGAACATCTCGACAACAGAAACTCCCGCTTGCGGTAATTCAGCTTCTGGCAGTCCCCAAACGTCGCACACGTGTTTGCGATGTTCCGGGTTGGAGATCGAACGCTGCCCGGGAAGTTGATCCGCTTTCTGGCCGTGCTCGCGTCCACCCTGACCATTGCCCTGGCCGGTGATCGTTCCGTAACCACGGCCGGGCGCGCCGATCTTGCCGGTAGCGAGGACGAGGTTGATGTAAGAGAGCACGTTGTTGACGCCGTTCGTGTGATGTTCGATGCCACGAGCGTGCATCACCATCGCTGTCTTCGCGCGGCCGTAGAGGCGAGCGGCTTCGACGATCTTGTTTGCCGGCACACCGCAGATTTGCGAGGCTACATCCGGCGAATAACGCGACGCCAACTCGAGAGTGGCTTCCCAATCGTTTGTGCGCGAGCTGATGAAAGCGTGATCGATGAGGTTTTCCTCGATGAGGACGTGCAGCATTCCATTGGCGAGTGCAACGTCGGTACCCGGTTTTAGTTGCAGGTGCAAATCTCCCTGACGCGCTGTCGCGGTCTGGCGCGGATCGACGATGATCCAGCGACCGCCGTTATCGCGTTGCTGCCAGAGAAACTTGTTCAGCACCGGAAACGTCTCGGCGCAGTTCGAGCCGGCAATTAGCAAGACCTCAGCGAGTGGAATATCGCTCCACGGATTCGCGGCGCGATCGATGCCGAAGGCTTTGTTGTTGCCCGCCGCAGCCGAGACCATGCACAGCCGGCCGTTGTAATCGACGTAGCGCGTGCCGAGCCCGGCGCGCGCGAACTTGCCCATCAAATATGTCTTCTCAGTAGTCAACGAAGAGCCTGAATAGACTCCAATCGAGTCTTTGCCATGCTTCGCTTGCAGCTCCTTGAATTTCGTGACGACGAGATCCAGCGCTTCGTCCCAACTCGCACGTTCAAAACGGCCGTTGCGTTTTATTAGCGGATAGAGCAGACGATCCGGATGATGGACCTGTAGATAAGCCGTTACGCCTTTTGGACAGAGCCGGCCTTCGTTAACTGGAAAGTCATAGCGCGGCTCGACGCCCACCACGTGATCTTCTTCAACGAGCAAGTTCATTCCGCATTGCACCGCGCAATACGGACAGTGAGTGGACACGACGCGATCGATCACGCGGTCCGCGCGCCAGCCATCATGCGGCGCGTCGTGAAGGTGAGGACCAAACTCCTCGACGATTTGATCCAGATGTTCGACTTTGCTCATGAATCTATCCGTGAACCTTGAAAGACTTTCTCCTTCGCTTCGGGCAAGTTGGCGTAGGCGATTCCGCGCATGACACGTTTGCAGCGCGGACAATAATCCTGGAGCGTCATGCCGTCGCCCATCGAGTAATCAAAGCCGAGTTTGTCGACTACGGTTTTCAAATCGTCGAGCCACAGTTGCGCGACGAACTCCGTGCCGCAGCGTGCGCACTTCGCCTGCGGCATTTCGCGGGCACGTTCCTGATAGAGCTCGACACCAATTGACGCGGGACGTTGCACCACGTGAAACAGCTTGCCGAAGGGCAAATAGAACAGCGTCATGATCACCGTTGCCTGATGCGTCAACGCGATGAAGTGATACATGTAGCCGTTGAGCCACAGACTCGACGCAGTCAACATGAGGCCAGTGACCGAGATCGCAATCAGCAGCATGTGCGGTACGAAGTCGAGGGTGAATTGCTGCAACGCGATTGCGCCGCGATCGCGCAAGCGGCGATGAATCGCGATCGCGCAACCGGCGATCACCATCACGGCGGTGAAGTCGAGCGCGTGGAACGTCACCCAGGCGATGAGGCTGCGTCCTTGCATAACGTTCAAGGGAAAGCCGAAGACGTAAGCGCGATAGCCGAGCTCGCCTTCGAGTTTGAAATGCACCCAGCCGAAGACGAGGGGAAAGGTAATCAGCGCCGACACGACGCAGCCCCACATGATGAGGAAGTGCATGGCCCAGCGTGAAAAGCCGCGTTTGAAGATAAAGCGCTGTCCGACGATGTTCGTGGCGATTGTCTTAGCGGCGTTCGCCGTATTCGCCGCAAACTTTTCTCGTTGTAAGTACAGTTTCCAGCCCCGCCGCCAATACACTCTCGTAGCGGGACGTTGCAACCAGATGGCATACCGAAAAACGATCGCGCCGAACGCAACGACGCTGGCGATGGTGTAGCCGAAAAGAGCGGCGTCGTAATGTTCGAGATTGCGCGAACCGATAACGATCAGAATCGTCAGCAGGAAAGAAGCCGCGAGTGCGAGCAGGACAGGTTTACGATTGTTCGGAGGTCGAGTCATCAACGATTTGCCCAAGCCTCCGCTGAGAATCGTTGCGGACGATGCTCGAGTTCGGCGTTTATTCGGGCCAGTAACTCTAATTGTTCAGGTTCGGTCAGAATTGTACTCGACCATTGATAGATCTGATTCTCTTCAATCTCGTTGTGCGTAGCCAATCGTTTTTCGATCTCCAGAATGGCGTCCCGAACAGCGGCTAATTCGGGCTCGTCACTGGCGCTAACGAGGTTTTTAGGAAGCTCTCTAAGAATAGCGATCGCTCCTCCGAGTTCACGCATGAA
>DASXXL010000496.1:0-3402 GCA_036503085.1 Pyrinomonadaceae bacterium
GCCGCGCGCGGTGAGGTCGCCCTCTTTTCCGATGCCGATCTTTCAACACCGATCACTGAAACCCCAAAACTCGTCGATCCGATCCTGAACGGACAATTTGACGTGACGTTTGGTTCGCGTGCCCTGGACCGCAAACTGATCGGCGTGCATCAACCGTGGCGACGTGAGCAGGGCGGACGCGTTTTCAATCTCGTAGTGCGCTTGGCGACGGGTTTGCCGTTCTGGGACACGCAATGCGGCTTCAAAGCGTTTCGCATGAGCGTGTGCCGGCCGTTGGTCGAAGCTGCGACGGTCGATCGCTTCGGGTTCGATGTCGAACTTTTGTATCTCGCGTTTCGCGCGGGACTGAGATTGAAGGAAGTGCCGGTGCGTTGGGACCACAACGAAGGTAGCACCGTTAGCCTGGCGAGCGACAGCTTTCGAATGTTAAGCGAGGTGGGATTGATCCGGCAGCAAACGCGGCGCGGAGTTTATGATGCTGCGATTCGTGCCGTGCACGACGCCGCAAACAAGTAACTCAAAGAGTTGTTTCAAACCAGGCGCAGCGAACTTAGAAAACGCGCAGCGCTAAACAAGAACTAACGCGCCGGCGACACGAGCTGCAACCGCACTACCGATCGCTCCAACTTCGCTCGCGCAACTTCAAAATCCTCTTCGGTTCCGTTCCACGTGTTCAGTTGTTTCTCGAGCCGCTCGCGCGAGAGCCGCGCACGCGCCGCATCTATCTCTTCCGGCCGTTCCGCCACTTCCGCCAGTACCGACACGTGATCATCGCGCACTTCAACAAACCCACCCGACACATGCAACGGAAAATTCTTTCCCTCTTGCACGTACGTCAGCACGCCCGTTTGAAGCTGCGAAATCAACGGCGTATGTCCCGGCAGGATTCCCAGTTCACCACCGAGGCCCGGCACCGTGACCATATCAACCGGCTCCGCGAGCACACGCCGTTCAGGTGTAACTACTTCGAGTTGAATCTTCTCTGCCATAGACTCCGTCTTCGAATCCGTGTTAATCCGTGTAAGTCTGTGGCCACAGATTTACACAGACGGACACGGACAGAACCATTACTGCGCGATCGACTTCGCTTTTTCGATGGCCTCTTCGATCGTGCCGACCATGTAGAACGCCTGCTCGGGCAGGTCGTCATGTTTGCCGTCGACGAGCTCGCGGAAACCACGCACTGTGTCTTCCAGCTTCACGTACTTGCCTTCGAGACCGGTGAACTGCGCCGCCACAAAGAACGGCTGCGAGAAGAAGCGCTGAATCTTACGCGCGCGCGACACGATCAACTTGTCTTCGTCAGACAGTTCATCGAGACCGAGAATCGCGATGATGTCCTGCAAGTCGTTGTAACGCTGCAACACGCGTTTCACGTCCTGCGCCGTGATGTAATGTTCGGCGCCTATGATGCGCGGATCCAGAATGCGCGACGAAGACGCGAGCGGATCCACCGCCGGATAAATTCCGAGTTCGACGATCTGTCGCGAAAGCGCGGTCACCGCGTCGAGGTGCGCGAACGTCGTCGCCGGCGCCGGATCGGTGTAGTCGTCAGCGGGCACGTACACGGCTTGAATCGACGTGACGGAACCGGTCTTCGTCGACGTGATGCGCTCCTGCATTTCGCCCATCTCGGTCGCGAGGTTTGGTTGATAACCCACCGCCGAAGGCATGCGGCCGAGCAGCGCCGACACTTCCGAACCCGCTTGCGTGAACCGGAAGATGTTGTCGATGAACAGCAGCACGTCGAGACCTTGATCACGGAAGTATTCGGCGACCGTCAGACCCGACAACGCAACGCGCAGACGCGCGCCGGGCGGTTCGGTCATCTGGCCGTAGATCAGCGCCACCTTCGAATTCCCGATGGCCTTCATGTCTACTTTGGTCAGGTCAAACTTGCCCGTGTCGTGAAGGTTCTTGTTGAACTCCTCGCCAAACTGGATAACCTGCGACTCGACCATTTCGCGCAACAGGTCGTTTCCTTCACGCGTGCGCTCGCCGACGCCGGCGAACACCGAGAAACCCGAACGCGCTTTCGCGATGTTGTTGATCAACTCCATCACGATAACGGTCTTGCCGACGCCCGCGCCGCCGAACAGTCCGATCTTGCCGCCGCGCAGAAACGGTTGAATCAGGTCGATGACCTTGATGCCCGTTTCAAACATCTGCAACTCGGTCGACTGCTCTTCGAAAGTCGGCGCATGGCGGTGAATCGGATAACGCTTGTCGTGTTTCACCGGACCAAGCGTGTCGACTGGTTCGCCGATGACGTTCAGCACGCGGCCGAGTGTGCCTTCGCCGACCGGCATCGTGATCGGGCCGCCGGTGTCGATGGCTTTCATGCCGCGCACCATGCCGTCGGTGGGCGTCATCGAAACCGTGCGCACACGGCCCTCGCCGAGGTGCTGCTGCACTTCCGCAATCACGTCGATGGGCACGGGCACGTCGAAGCCGTCGGAGACGACGCGCAATGCCTGGTAAATCGGCGGGAGGTAACCTCCCTGAAATTCCACGTCGAGCACGGGGCCGATGATCTGCACGACTTTGCCGACCTGGCTGCCGTCGGCGTTTCCATTAGGCGTAGACATACTGTCCTCGAACTCCTCTTTCTTCCTTTAAAGCAAACAAAACTGGCAGGTTTAAGAGCCGCACAAGATAACATTGCCGATTGCCAATTGCCAATTGCCGATTTCTATTTGTGCCGCGACGTGCTGCTGTCGCCTATAAATCGGCACTCGGCAATCGAAAATCGGCAATCCGCTGAAACCTTACTTGTACTAGCCTCGTAGTACAATTACGCGAATGTCACAGATCTTCTCATTGAGCCCTTCGCACCCGATGCCGTTGTACGCGCAACTGACGCGCGCGATCCGCTTCGCGATCGCCACCGGCAAGCTGCGGGTCGGGGAACAACTGCCGACCGTCCGTCAACTGGCAGTCGAGCTACGCGTCAACGCCAACACCATAGCCAAGGTCTACGCCGAGTTGGAACGCAGCGGCATCCTCGAGACACGAAGAGGCGTGGGTACGTTTGTTAGCGCCCGCCATTTCGGCGCAAACCATCGCGATGAACATGAAAAGCACCTACGCGAACTGATCGATCGCTTTATTGAAGAAGCCGGCGCCATGGGTTTTTCAGTCGACGATTTGCTTGATCAACTTCAAAGCCGGCGCAAGAAGGAGCCTAAGAAAAATGTCTAGTCCCATCACCAGCCTGGTGCAAACCAGGAGTAACTTACCTTCGGTCGAGACACCGCGAGTCAACATCGTTTCCGCCGTCGCGTTCTTGACGCCGGCCCTGCTCGGCGCGCTTGCGTTTTGGGCGACAGCATTGAATCCCGCCCCGCTCGTTATCGGCATACTTCTCGGACTGTTGCTGGCGCAGTCGCCGAAGATCGCGCG
>DASXXL010000497.1:0-3043 GCA_036503085.1 Pyrinomonadaceae bacterium
CAGATCGCGTTCGCCGGTGATGTTCGGCACGGCTGCGTTCTTCGCCGCTTCGAAGAACGTGCCGAAGATCGAAAGCAAACCCGTGCAGAGATACGCGATCCACAGATCGTCTGGCCCATGTACGAGCAAGGGTCCGAGGGCCACGAGAACACGCAGCAAGTCAGTCGTGATCATCACCGTGCGGCGCGACCAGCGATCGACAAACGCGCCTGCAAACGGCGCGAGCATCGTGAACGGCGCGAGGCGGATGATTAGAACAATCGTCGTGACTTCCGGCGCTGCGTGCGACACGTGGCGGACCAATCCGAGCACGGCGATGAAGTTGAACCAGTTGCCGAGTTCGGAAATGACCTGTCCGATCCACAATCGTCTGAAAGAGCGATTGCGCCGGAGCAGTTGCATGTAGGTTAGCGAGTCCATCATCAAACTCTTTTCCTGAACCGCAGGCGTCTCGCCTGCAACTCATCGCAGCAGGCTCATTTGAAACACAGCAGGCGGAACGCCTGCGGTCCCAGGAACTAAAAAAGCCGCCCAACTATCAGGCGGCCCGCGATCTGCTTCGTTCTTGCCGGAACGTCAACTACCAACAAATCGCGGCGGCCGTTTTTCTAAAAAAGCTGCAACACCTTCTACAAAATCCTTCGTCTTGCCTGATTCGATCTGCATCCTCCGTTCAAGGTCCAACTGGCTCTGCCAATCATTCGTCGCGCTCGCGTCCATCAATTGCTTGATGCGCCCGAGCGCGGCGGTCGGCGCGTTTGCCAGTTTTTCGGCCATGGCCAGCACCTGGCTCATCAATTCACCGTCAGCAGCGACTGAGTTAATCATTCCCATTTCAGCAGCGCGTTGGGCGGTAATCAGTTCACCCGTGAACATCAGCTCCGCCGCGCGTTTCCATCCTACGAGCCGCGGCAGGATAAAAGTTCCACCGCAATCAGGCACCAGACCAATCTTTATAAAAGCCTGGTTGAACTTCGCACTCTCCGCTGCGATCACGATGTCGCAAGCAAGCGCGAGGTTACAACCGCCGCCGGAAGCGACGCCGTTGACCGCAGCGATGAATGGCACCGGTGTTTCGCGAATCAACATGATCGACTCGTTGACTATTCGCAACGGTTCGTCAAAGAAAGCCTCGAGTCGTCCTTCCTTGGAGGCGATGTCCTGCATCTCGCGCAAGTCGCCGCCAGCGCAAAAAGCGCGACCCGTTCCCGTGAGCACGATCACGCGCGCGCCACGCTCCAATGCTTCATGGACAGCGGCCTTGAAGTCTTTCGCGACTGCAACTGTCAGCGCGTTCAGGCGCTCGGGCCGGTTCAGCGTCAACACGCAGATCGACCCCTGCATCTCCAACTGGATCGTTTCGAAGCTCATGCTAAGCTAAGTTTTATAGCATCCGCCGTCTTCAGGCGCGCGGTTGTGCCCGGCTCGCGGAAAAGCAGTCGCTGCACAGGACCGGTCGGCCCGACGACGGCTTAAACGGTACTGAATCGTTCTTGCCGCATTGATCGCAAGTAATTTCAAACCGCTGACGTTCACCGCCGGACGGCCGTGAGCCGCCGCCGCCGCTGAAATTGGCCCGGCGCGCATCGCGACACGGCTTACAACGTTTAGGATGAGTCAGGTTACGTTCTCGGTAATATTCCTGTTCCCTTTCAGTGAACATGAACGGAGAATTGCACTCCGTGCAATTTATTTCTAAATCTGGCATCGCGGTTTCTCCACGAGAGTGAATAGAGGACATCCACCCTCTTTGGTCTTCGGAGCGCTGGCGTGGCGTTTCTTTCAACCACAGTTGTGGGGACGAAAGCGCTTTATCTCAAACACTACGCCGAAAGCTGGGCGTCCCGACTGGTTAACTGGGCCTGAGTGTACTCCAGCAACTGGAGTCTATTCAAATTTTTCTTACGGAAACTGTGGCGGGATCTCTCCACTGCGGGTTTCGAACTGTGGCGTCGCAGCCACAGTGAAGGTTCAGCGCCCTCGATTTTGTTGTCGGCATATATGTTGCTCCCGATTTCGAACGCACGTTAATCAAGAAAGAGATTGGGCCCGACATTTTGATCAAACAGACCACGCTGGGTTCGGCAGTCGAAACTGATGGAATCGGGTTGCACACCGCCGTTCCCGTACAGGTGCGCCTCGTCCCCGCTCCGCCTGACACCGGCTACGTTTTTCGTCGCACAGACCTCGGCGGCTTTGAAATTCCTGCCACGGTCGAATCGGTAGCGAACTGTGGTTATGCGACGACGTTGATGCGCACTGGCGTGATGTTGTCGACTGTCGAACACTTGCTCGCGGCGTTGCGCGGTCTGAACGTCGACAACGTTTTCATCGAAGTCGACAATCTCGAGATTCCCATCATGGATGGTTCGGCGGAAGACTTTGCCGAGATCATCGAACGCGCGGGTATCGTGGAACAGCCGCTCGCGCGCCGCGCGTTGCTGGTGCGCGAGAAAGTCGCGTTCGAACAAGGCAATCGCCGCATCAGCGTCGAGCCTGCTGACACGTATCAGATCGATTGCGTGATCGACTTTTCGCATCCGTTGATTGGCCGGCAGAGTTTGTTTGTGGAATTGAGCAACGGCGCGTTTAGTCGTGACATTGCCGCAGCGCGCACGTTTGGTTTCACTGAAGAGATCGACGCTTTGCGACGGGCGAATTTAATTCGTGGTGGTTCGCTCGATAATGCGATCGTGCTTACGCGTGATGGGATGTTGAATCAGACGGGTTTGCGTTTTCGCGATGAGTTTGTGCGGCACAAGATCCTCGACATCATTGGTGACCTGGCGTTGTTGGGAATGCCTATACTCGGGAAGGTCGTCGCGGAACGCAGCGGTCACATCATGCACGCGGGGTTGATGTCGAAGTTATTGCGCGTGAGGTCGGCGTGGGACATCGTCGACATGGCCGCTTGAGTTCTTACAACCCACTTCTCACTACATCGTGCAGCCTTAGTAACCCTACACATCTTTGATCTCCATCGACAACGGGTAAGACTGAAATCTGCGACGGTCTGTCTTCCATCAAGCGCAACGCGTAGAAA
>DASXXL010000498.1:0-1982 GCA_036503085.1 Pyrinomonadaceae bacterium
CGAGCTGCATCGCGTTTTGAAACCCGGCGGACATCTGTGCTTCATGGAACCTCACAGCGGTTCGCTCCCCGATCTCGTCAGGCGCGTTTGGTATCGCTTCGATCGTTTCTTCTCCGACAACGAAGCATCGATCGACATCGCACGTCTGCAACGCGACTTCGATTCGCACTTCGAACTGAAACGCGTGCAGCATCTCGGGAACGTCGCATTCTTACTCGTCCTCAACTCACTCATCTTCCGCCTCCCGCCGGGCGCGAAGAAACTCCTCGCGCCGTCGCTAATGAAACTGGAGCCGCTAATCAACAAGCTGCAAACGAAGCTCACGTCGTGCTTCGTCGTGGCGCAGTGGCAAAGAAAATAATTTATACAGATCCGAACGATCTGTGGTTAAACTCATAATCGTGGACCGAGAAGGAACGTTCTGGCGCATAACTGCGATCGCACGTAACGCTTTTCGTGAAGCAGTGCGCGACCGCGTGCTCTACAACCTCGTCCTGTTTGTGCTCCTGTTGACTGCCGCCGCGATCTTCATCGGCGAACTATCCGGCGGACAGGAGCGCAAAATCATCGTCGATCTCGGACTCAGCGCGATGCTGCTGTTCGGCGTGTTCATCGCGATCTTCGTCGGCGTCGGCCTCGTCTACAAGGAGATCGAGCGCCGCACCATCTACGCGATCTTTGCCAAGCCGGTCGGACGCGGCGAGTTTCTCGTCGGCAAGTATCTGGGGCTTTGTTTGACGTTGCTGGTGAACGTCGTGGTGATGGGTATCGGCGTTTCGCTCGCACTGATGTATGTGAGCCACGGTTGGGATCCGCTGATCCTCAATCTCTGGCCGGCGGTGCTGCTGATCTATCTCGAACTCGCGATCCTGACCGGCATCGCGCTGCTCTTTTCGTCGTTCTCATCGCCCGCGCTCTCCGCGCTGCTCACGTTTTTCGTCTTCATCATCGGCCACTGCAGCGCCGACTTGAAATCGCTCTCGGTGTCGCTCGGCAGCACCGGCGCGCGCTGGTTATTTGGCGCGCTTTATTACCTGCTGCCGAACATCGCAAATTACAGTTTCATCACACCCACCGCTCACGGCCACTCGCCGCCAGCCGGATTCGTCGCCAGCGTCAGCGTTTACGCGATTGTCTACATCACCGTCATTCTCGCCGCCGCGACGATGGTCTTCAGCCGGCGCAACTTCAAATAAACGTCACCGTGAACGACCGCACTAAAACCGCTACTCTCGCACTCGTGATTGCGATCGGAATGATCGCGACGTTCGGTCTTGCGCACTTCGTCGACGCGCGACGTCCGCCGGTCGATGTCACTGCGAACGACGACAGTCTTTATTTGAACGCCAAAACAGCAAAGCGGATCAGTCTCGGATTCAACGGCCTCGCGGCTGATTGGTACTGGATGCGCTCGCTTCAATACGTCGGCAGGAAAATCCTCGAACAGAATGGCGATGTAGCGTTGGACGATCTGAGCCAACTCGATCTGAAGCTACTTGCACCGTTACTCGAAAACGCGACCACGCTCGATCCGGAGTTTCTCGATCCTTACGAATACGCTGCGGTGGTCCTGCCGGCCATCGACGTGCAGGAAGCGATTCGCATCACGCGCAAAGGCATCGACGCGAATCCAAACGCGTGGCGGCTCTATCAACATCTCGGCTACATCTACTGGCAACAACACGACTACGCGACCGCCGCGCAAGTTTACCGTCGCGGCGCGGAAATTCCCGGCGCGCCGGCGTGGATGCACGCGATGAGCGCACGCATGGCAGCCGAAGGTGGCAGTCGTGCAACTGCTCGCGAAATTTACAGCCGTATGTTCGAGCAATCGGCGGATGAGAAAGTGAAAGACATGGCCCGCAAGCGTCTGCTGCAACTCGATTCGCTGGACCAACGCGACGACCTGCGCAAACTGCTCGTCGCATATCAATCACGCACCGGACGTTGTCCCGCGAGTTGGCGAGAGATGAATTTGCCAA
>DASXXL010000499.1:0-6161 GCA_036503085.1 Pyrinomonadaceae bacterium
CACCGCGCGTTCGTTGATAGATCTCTTTCATCAACGCCGCGGCGCCAGCTGAGCCGTCTTCAATCTTCGAGATCGCGCGCGCGACCGCGGCAGCCTCGCCGCTGCTCACCCTCTCACTCAGATTGTTACTTCCGGCAGCCATTCTTCAGACCTGGCGCAGCACCTCGCGCGCGATAATCAGTCGCTGTATCTCCGACGTGCCTTCACCGATCGTGCACAGCTTCGAGTCGCGCCAGTATTTTTCCGGCGGATAGTCTTTGGTGTAACCGTAACCACCGTGAATCTGAATCGCCTCTTCGCAAACCTTGACGGAGATCTCTGAAGCAAACAGCTTCGCCATCGAGGATTCCCTCGTCGTCTTCTTGCGGTTGTCTTTCAGCCACGCCGCGCGATACATCAACAGCCGCGCCGCATCGATCTGCGTGGCCATGTCGGCGAGCTTGAACTGAATCGCCTGAAACTCAGCGATCGGTTTGCCGAATTGCTGCCGCTCCTGCGCGTAACGCACCGCCGATTCAAACGCGCCCTGCGCGATGCCGACGGCCAGCGCCGCGATCGAGATGCGCCCGCCGTCGAGTATCTCCATCGCGTTGACGAACCCGTTTCCTTCTTCGCCGAGCAGTTGCTCTTCATGTACGAAGCAGTCTTCGAATACGACGCTCGCTGTTTCGGAAGCGCGCAGGCCGAGCTTGTTCTCCTTCTTCGACGGCGAAAAACCTTTCATACCTTTTTCGAAGATGAACGCCGAGATGCCTTTGCTGCGTTTCGCTTTGTCGGTGACGGCCATCGCGACGCACGTGTCGGCGTGGATCGCGTGGGTGATGAAGTTTTTTGAACCGTTCACTATCCAGCCGCCGACCGAACGCACCGCGTTTGATTTCGTTCCCGAAGCGTCTGAACCCGCGCTCGGTTCGGTCAGTCCCCACGCGCCGAGGTGTTCGCCGCTCGCGAGCGGAGCGAGATACTTTCGTTTCTGTGCTTCAGTACCGAACTGGTAAATGTGGTTCGAGCAGAGCGAGTTGTGTGCGGCGACCGATATGCCAACCGAGCCGTCGACGCGCGAGAGTTCCTCGATGATCGTCGCGTACTCGACATAACCCATGCCCGCGCCGCCGTACTCTTCGGGAAAGATGACGCCCATCAAGCCAAGCTCGGCGAGCTTCGGCTTCAGCTCGATCGGAAAGTGCTGGCTCTCGTCCCACTCCATCACGTGAGGCGCGATCTCCGACTCCGCAAACTCACGGACGCTCGACTTCACTTGTTGTTGTTCTTCAGTTAATTCGAAATGCATAACGTTAAGCTCGTTTCCCCTTGTCGTGCGGCTTCGTCAATCGTGCGGCTTCCGCCGGCGAGAGGAAGCGCCACGCGCCCGGTTTGAGATGCTCGTCGGTCAAAAATCCGATGCGCACGCGTCTCAACTTCAACACAGAATGGCCGATCAACTCAAACATCCGGCGCACCTGTTGATTGCGTCCCTGGTGCAGCAACACTTCGTACCACGCGTTGGTCTGCGTCTCGCCGAGCTTCACGATCTTCGCGGGCGCGGTGCGCGTGCCGTCCTCGAGCGTCACTCCTTTTCTTAAACGCGCGATCGCGGCGTCGGTCGGCACGCCTTTGACTTTGACTTCGTAAACCTTGTCGACGCGATTGCGTGCGGCGGTGATGTAATTGGTGAAGTCGCCGTCATTCGTGAGCAGCAACAGGCCTTCGGTGTTGAAGTCGAGCCGGCCGACCGGATGCAAACGTCCGAGGTTCGGAGGCAACAGTTCGGTTACGAGCGGGCGGCCTTCCGGATCGGAAACACTCGACAGGTAGCCGCGCGGTTTGTTCAGCAGCACGTAAACTTTGTCGCGTGCTTTGAGCTGGGGGTTGATGAGCTTGCCGTTGACCTTGATGTGGTCGCGTTCGGGATCCGCTTTCGTGCCAAGCTCTTTGACGACTGCGCCGTTAACGGTTACGCGGCCGGCGGCGATGAGTTCTTCCGCGTGCCTGCGCGAGGCGATGCCTGCCGTGGCGATGAGTTTTTGCAGCCGCTGCTCCACAATTTAATTAAGCCCCGCCGCCGCTAAGATCGTGAAAATCTTCGACGCTCGGCAACTCCGATAGATCCTTTAAGCCAAACTGTAACAGGAACTCCTTCGAAGTGCCGTACATCATCGGACGCCCGACAGTTTCTTTTCTTCCTTTGGCGACGATCAGTTTTTTGTCCAGCAGGGTTTTGATCGCGGACGGCGATTGCACGCCGCGAATCTCGAGGATCTCCGGCACCGTTATCGGTTGGCGATAAGCGATCACGGCGAGTGTTTCGAGCGAGGCGATACTGAGTTTGGCGCTCGGACGTGTTTTCAAAAAGGCGCGGACGTGTTCGTGATATTCGGGACGCGTAGCGAACTGCCAACCGCCGGCAACTTCGCGCAGTTGCAAGCCACTCTGACGGGCATTGAACTCCTGCGCCAGTTTCGACAGCGATTCTTCAACCACAGCCTTTTCGACTTTTAGCACTTCAGCAAGGGTTTTCGAACTCAGCGGCTCTTCGGAGACAAAGATCAAAGCCTCGATAACTGCGGCGCGTTCAGTCTCTGTCTGCGGCGACGCGAGCGGACCGTCATCAGGAGTCTCGGCGTCCATCGCGGCCGCCGACTCCTCTTCAGCGACGAGGGCCGCGAGTTCACGGCTTGCTTCTTCGTTTAGCGCAACTTCGTCCACACTCGGCACAGCTTCATGGAGACTCGGAGCCGCTTCGTCGACACTCGCCCCCGTTTCATCCGCGCCGTCGATCGGTTTTTGATCTGTGTTCTCTTCGGTCATGAATTATTCGGCCGCTCGGGCAATGATGTCCCCAAAAGTTTGGCTCTGAAAAAGTTTCACTTCAGTGGTGCGGACCAGTTCCAGCACGGAAAGAAACGCCAGCACCAGTTCACGACGCGAACGCGCGCGCTCGAAGAAGACGCGCAGGTTAAGTTCGCCCGCCGAGAACACCATGTTGCGCAAACGCTCCAACATCTCCGCCATCGTGATCTCCTCGCGCTCGATCTCCAGCAACTTCTCTTCTTTGTGCCGCGCGAGAATGTCCTGAAAAACTTTCAAAAGATCGAACAGCCCAACCGCGACTTCCGGATTGTTCTTGTCCGTCTCCAACTCCGCCCGCTTGAACACCGCCTGCTCGACCGTCGCCCGCGACCACAACATATTCGCCGCGGCTTTGTACTTCTGATATTCGAGCAGTTGGTTGACGAGATCGGCGCGCGGATCTTCTTCCTCTTCCGCCACGGCTTGCGGATCGCGCGGCAGCAGCATCTTCGTCTTCAACTCGATTAGCGTCGCGGCCATTACCAGAAAATCTCCCGCGACTGCGATGTCGAGCTCCTGCATCACGCGCAGGTAACGAAGATACTCATCGGTGATGCGCGCGACCGGAATGTCGTAGATGCTGACGTGCTCCTGTCGAATCAGGTGCAGCAAAAGATCGAGTGGACCTTCAAACTCACCGAGCAGGATCTTCAGATCGTCGGTGGTGTCGTCAGGTACGATCTGCGGCACCGCGCCGGCGACGTTTAACGGCGTCACTGTTTCTTCGCGCGTCTCCGCGATCAACTCAGGAGCTTCTTCGCTCATAATTCGCGTTTCGCTGACCCGGCCAAACCAACGTTTTCGAAAGCCTTTCGCAATGTCAGGCGCGCGATGCGCGTCGCCTTCTCGCGTCCTTCATCGAGGATCCTGTCCAACTCCGCGTCGCTAATCTCGCGCACTCGTTGTTGAATCGGCCCCAGAAACGCGATCGTCGCGTCTGCCAGATCGCCTTTCAACTGCGCGTAACCTTTACCCGCGAAGTGATCTTCAACTTCGGCCTCACTCTTCCCTGTCATCAGATGGTAAATCTCCAACAGGTTATTGATCGCGGGCCGCGACTCGTCAAAACGAATCTCGGTACCCGAATCAGTTACCGCGCGTTTGAACTTGCGCTGCACCGTGTCAGCGTCGTCCATCAGCAACACGCAACCGTTTGGATCGTCATCAGACTTCGACATCTTCTTCGTCGGATCAGACAGCGACATGATGCGCGCGCCCGCTTTCGGAATGTAAGGATCGGGCACGCGAAACGTTTCGCCGTAATCGCGGTTGAAACGAATCGCGAGATCGCGCGTCAGCTCCAAATGTTGCTTCTGATCGTCACCGACGGGAACGAGATCCGTCTGGTAGAGCAGAATGTCCGCGGCCATCAAAACCGGATAATCAAACAGCCCGACACTGACGTTCTCCTGCTGTTTACGCGCCTTGTCTTTGTACTGCGTCATGCGCTCGAGCTCCGACATGCGCGCGACGCCGTTCAAGACCCACGCCAGTTCCGCGTGCTCAGGCACGTCTGACTGAATGAAGACGGTCGACACTTTTGGATCGATTCCCACCGCGAGATAGATGCGCGCGAGATCGCGCGTTTTCGCCGCGAGCAGCTTCGGCTCCTGCGTTACCGTGATCGCGTGCATGTTCACGATGCAAAAAAAGCTCTCGTACTCGTGTTGTAACGCGACCCAGTTTTTTAGCGCGCCGAGATAGTTGCCGAGATGAACGTTGCCGGTGGGTTGAGCGCCGCTGAAGATTCGTTTAGTCATCTACGTTCCGAATAAGAGCACATCAATGCCGTAAAGAACCGGAGTAATGATGACGCTGAAAACGCCCAGGTACATCAACAGCAGCAATATTAAATAGCCATACTGCTCGAGGAACGCGAGCATCGGCTGCATGCTCTCGGGCAGAAACGTCTCCAACACTTTGCTGCCGTCCAGCGGCGGAAACGGAAGCAGGTTGAAGACGGCCAGCGAGATATTCATCGTCAGCAGGAAGTATAGAAACAGCTTGATCGCTTCGCCGAAGCCTTGCCCCATGGACCACCAAAGTCCCTTCATCACCAGGACCTTGATAATCACAAACCCGATGATGGCCAGGATCAGGTTGGCCAGAATGCCGGCGATCGACACCATCACGTTCGCCAGATCCTTCTGTCGCCAACGAAGCGGATTGACCGGCGTCGGCTTGCCCCAGCCGATCAGAAAGAAGTTACCGCCGCTCGCCGCGACGATGAAACCGACGATGGGAATTAAGAGCGTGCCGACCAGATCCGTATGGGCCACCGGGTTCAGCGTGACGCGGCCCAGCAGTCGCGCCGTGTCGTCACCAAACCTGTCGGACATCCACGCGTGCGCCGCTTCGTGGGCAGAGATCGCCAGCAGCAGCACCACCATATAAATGACCAGTTGAGGAATTAGTTGTTCGGGATTCAAGTGCGCACTCTGTTATTCAAAACTCACTGGGAAACAAGTAGCTCAACTTAGCACTCTCTTCTTAACCCGTCAAAAGCGTGCCTTTAATTTGCGTCGATAAACTGTAGACCGAATCGATCGACACCACCGCCATCTCGCCCGCCGAACTAAACGCCAACCCGATCAGGTTCACACCCGCGACGATGAGTTTTGCGTCGCTCCCGTCGGTGGAAATGCGAACAATGCCACGACGCCCGCGCAGCGAAGCGGCGACGTACAAGTTTCCTTCGCGGTCGAAGGCAAGTCCCTGCGGCCGGCCGAGGCCTTTAAAGAACACGTCGATCTTGCCCTCGGGATCGATACGCGAGATGCAATCGAAACTCGTCACCGTTGGACCAGTGACGTAAAGCGCGTCGTCAGGACCAAACGCCAAATGAAACGCCGACACTGACGGCTCGACTTGCACCCACGCACGTTCCTCGCCGATGCCGTTTACTTTGAAAATCGTGCCGGTGCGATCGCCGACGTGCATCAGGCCGTCGCGATCGAAAGCGAGTCCGGTTGCGACTCCGAGATTGCGCGCGAACGCGACCGCTTCCTTGAACGGCGTCACTTTGTAGACCACGCCTTCGAGCCGGCTCGTGACGAACATCTGTCCGTCAGGACCAAACGCGATGCCGGTCGGGTTCGGAATGTCGCCGGAGTACTCGCTGACGTCGCCACTGAGATCGATGCGAAAAAGCGTAACGGGCAGTTCTTCGCCACGCGATCCCGAACGCGTAACAAACAGCGCGCCGTCGTCAGGATCGAAAGCCGGATTCGCAACGGGATGAAGATCGCCGGCGAGCTTGCGCGCGATCGTCAGCCGGGCAGGCTCGCTGAGCCCAGTTCCGCTTTGTAATC
>DASXXL010000500.1:0-4344 GCA_036503085.1 Pyrinomonadaceae bacterium
TCCGCTAGTTGCCGGTGCCATCGGGTCGCGGGAGCTTACACGGTTCCATTAGACACCGGCGCGGCCGGCGAGTTCCCAATGAGTTGCTCGGCGAGTTCTCCGGCAGCTTGAACTCTTAACCGCGACCACATAGGATTAGCGGCGCTCTCCACACCCTAAACCCTACCAGGAGCGGATGCATGGCGACCCAACAGGCCTATCAGGAAGAACTCAATCCCTTCGAAATTGCCAAACAGCAGTTCAATCGCGCCGCCGACTACCTCGACCTCGATCAATCGATGCGACACGTGTTGGAGAATGCGAAGCGGCAGTTAATTGTCTCGATTCCCGTGAAGATGGACGGCGGTGACGTGCAGGTGTTTGAAGGTTACCGCGTGCAACACAACATCGCGCGTGGGCCAGCAAAGGGCGGCATTCGTTATCACCCCAACGTGTCGCTCGACGAGGTCAAAGCACTCGCTTCGTGGATGACGTGGAAGTGCGCGACCGTGGGCATTCCCTACGGCGGCGGCAAAGGTGGTGTGGTTTGCGATCCGAAGAGTCTGTCGCGTAACGAGCTGGAGCGGCTGACGCGCCGCTACGCGTTTGAGATCGCGCCGATCATTGGACCAGACCGCGATATTCCCGCGCCCGATGTTTACACTGACGAGCAGACGATGGCGTGGATCATGGATACGATCTCTATGGTGCGCGGTCACACGGAGCTCGGCGTCGTCACTGGTAAACCGATCTCGCTCGGCGGTTCGCAAGGACGCGCGGAAGCGACGGCTCGTGGTTGTCTTTACGCGTTGCGCGAAGCGTGTCGCGTGAAAGGCATGGATATGAAAGGCGCGCGCGTGTCCGTTCACGGCTTCGGCAACGCGGGCGCGAACATCGCGCGCCTCGTCGCCGAAGATGGCGCGAAAGTGATCGCGGCGTGCGATTCGAAAGTCGCGGTTTATGCGGAGAACGGCATCGACGTGCCGGCGGCGTTGAAGCACAAAGCGCAGACGGGCGCGCTCGCCGGACTACCCGGTACGAAAGAAATGCCGTGCGACGACGTGATCGGAATCGATTGCGATATTCTGTTGCCGTCGGCGCTGGAAAACGCGATCACGTTGAAGAACGTCGGCAGTGTCAAAGCGAAGATCATCGCGGAGTTGGCGAATGGACCAACGACGCCGGGCGCGGATCGCGTGCTTGAAGATCAAGACGTGCTGCTCGTGCCGGACATTCTCGCGAATGCGGGCGGCGTCACGGTCAGTTATTATGAGTGGGTGCAGGATCAGTATTCGTTCTTCTGGTCGGAAGATCAGATCAACAAGACACTCGAAGACACGATTCGCACGGCGTTCAATTCAGTGCACGATATGTCGAAACGTTACAACACGGACCTGCGTACCGGCGCGTATATTCTTGCGGTCGGTCGCGTAGTGGAAGCAACGAGCGTGAGGGGGATCTTTCCATAAAGTTTATGGCAGACAAGATAACGATCTACGAAAAGCCCACTTGAACGAAGTGTCGCGAGATGGACAAGCTGCTCCGGGAGAGCGGTGTTCCGTTTGAGAAAGTGAATTACTACGTCGAGCCTTTGAGCAAGAAGAAGCTCACGGAATTGGTGCGCAAGCTGAATATCAAACCGCGCGAGCTGTTGCGCAAGGGCGAGGCAATTTATAAAGAGCTGGGCCTCGGGGATCGTGAGTTAAGCGACAGCGAACTGATTGCCCTGATGGTCGAACACCCTGACCTGCTGCAGCGGCCGATCGTAGAACGCGGCGACCGCGCAGTGCTCGGCCGCCCCACCGAAAACGTGAAAGAGTTGTTGTAGAATCCGTTTTATCTGTGAAAAAGGGTGAAACACTATTCGTTTGCCAAAGCTGTGGGCACCAGTCCGGCAAATGGCTTGGCAAGTGCCCCGAATGTGGCGAGTGGAACTCTCTTGTTGAAGAGAAAACTCAATCATCGCGCCGCGCGACTGGATTCAGGCTTCGCGAAGTCAGCGCGATTGCTTTTAACGAGATCGAGCCGCAGGACGATCGGCGTCTGCCGTCAGGCGTGACGGAATTCGATCGCGTCCTCGGCGGCGGCATCGTTCCCGGCACACTCGTTCTCATCGGCGGCGATCCCGGCATCGGCAAAAGCACGCTGCTGCTGCAAGTCGCCGACAAACTGAGCGACTCAGAAACGCTCGTGCTGTACGTCTCCGGCGAAGAGTCCGAACGCCAGATCAAACTGCGCGGCGAACGCCTCGCCGTCACCGCGAAAAACGTTTTTCTGCTTCCCGAAACCAACCTCGAAAACATCTTCCGCGAGATCGAACGACTCAAACCCGGCGCCGTTATCGTCGACTCGATTCAAACCGTCTTCTCGAGCGTGATCGAATCCGCGCCCGGCTCGGTGTCGCAGGTGAGGGAAGTGGCCCATCAGTTTCTCCTGCTGGCGAAGAACCGCGGCATCCCAGTGTTTCTCATCGGCCACATCACCAAGGAAGGCTCAATCGCCGGACCAAAAGCGCTCGAACACATCGTCGACACCGTGCTCTACTTCGAAGGCGAGCGACATCACAACCATCGCATCGTGCGCGCGGTGAAGAATCGTTACGGGGCTGCAAACGAAGTCGGTGTGTTTGAGATGACGGGTCGCGGACTGATGCCGGTGGCGAACCCGTCGCAGATGTTTTTGCAGGAGCGGCCGCAGAACGTTGCGGGTTCGATCGTGACGGCGTGCATGGAAGGCACGCGCCCGTTGCTCGTCGAGATCCAGGCCCTTGTTTCGGGAAACAAGTACGGCACCGGGCGGCGCATGACACAGGGCCTGGACCAGAACCGCGTTGCTTTATTGATCGCGATGCTCGAGAAGCGTTCCGGTATGCAACTTACCGGCGACGACGTGTTCGTAAACATCGCAGGCGGCTTGGAAGTCGACGAACCCGCCGCAGATCTTGGCGTAGTGACGGCGATCGCATCGAGTTTTAAGAACACCACGATCGATCCGCACACGGCGGTGTTTGGTGAAGTCGGATTGACAGGTGAAGTGCGCGGCGCGATGCAGGCGTCGGTGCGCGCGCGCGAAGCACAGGCGCTCGGGTTTAAGAAGATCGTGATGCCCGCGTCGAATGTGGTTGGACTTGAACGATTACTCGGTGTGCGCGTTGTTGGAGTGAAGTCAGTTGACGAAGCGCTTGAGGAGTTGTTTTAAGCGCGGTCGTAAAACCGAACCGTCAATCCGTCACCGATCGGTTTGGAATCTGTGGCTTCAAAGCCGTCGAGATAACCTTCCGGCATAAAAGTGTCCGCTCCCTTCACCGTCACCGGCACTTCCGTAATGATCCACTTCTCAACACGGGGCAGAAACGCCTCGTAAACCTGCGCGCCACCAATCACAAACAAGTCCGTCGTCAAGGACTCGTTCAACGACAACACCGAATCCACATCACTCAACACAATCAACGATTCCTGCGGCTCGATACTCGGGTCCCGACTGAGCACGATATTGAGGCGGTTCTTCAACGGCTTACCCAACGTGAGCCACGTCTTTCGTCCCATCACCACCGCATGGCCTGTCGTCGTCTCACGAAAAAACTTCATATCGGCAGAGTAGTGCCACGGAAGCTTCCCACCCTTCCCAATCGCTCCTTGCCGATCCACTGCTGCAATCCCGATGATCATGATTTATACGGCCACTGGCGCGGCGATCTTGCCGTGAGATTTGTATCCGATCAGATTCAGATGTTCATACTTGAACGCGAGCAAACCTTCGAGCCCGCGCAGCTTGTTTTCGGGGTCGTTGATCTCCAATTGCGGCAGCGGCAGAGGCTCGCGCGATAGCAACTCCTGCACCTGTTCACGATGGTTCTGGTAGATGTGATAGTCGCCAAGCGTGTAGACGAACTCACCGACTTCAAGCTCAGTGACGTGCGCGACGAGATGCATCAACAGCGCATACGAGCTGATATTGAACGGCACACCAAGAAACGCGTCGGCCGAACGTTGATAAAGCTGACAGTGCAGCACGCGGCCACTCTCGACCTTAAACTGAAACAGCGTGTGACACGGCGGCAGATCCACATTGTCCGCTTGGCGCGGATCCCAGCCCGTAACGATCAGCCGGCGTGAATCAGGATTCGTGCGAATCTGTTCGAGCAGTTTCGCAATCTGATCGACGCCGTTCTTCTCCGGATAGTCACCGCCGAACGATCGCCACAAGTAGCCGTAAACTGGTCCAAGATCGCCGGCAGTCCGGCCAAACTTTCGCGTGTGTTCGTCGTCGGCCCACTCCGCCCAGATATCGACGCCCCGCGCGCGCAGGTTCGTTTCGCTCGTATCACCTGAAAGAAACCAGAACAACTCTTCCGCCACCCAACGA
>DASXXL010000501.1:0-1853 GCA_036503085.1 Pyrinomonadaceae bacterium
GTATTCCCTGGTTCGAGTCTTCAATAACCGCAGAGAGACAGAGACACAGAGAAGATCGTTGTTAACACCTCTCTCCTCTTTCCCGTCTTAATCGCTGTCATGGCGACCGCCGACATGCTGCTGATGAATCCCCTGGCCAAGGCCGCACCCGAACCGGCAGACGAAGCGCCGATCGAAATCGGTCTCGTCAGGGCGGTGCTCGAAGGCGACCGCGATGGATTCAACCGGCTCTACGTTCTTTATGCGCCGCTCGTACACGGCATTTTGTTGGCGCGTGTGCCGCGCGCGGAAGTCGATGATCTCGTTCAGGACATTTTTCTGCACGCGTATCGGAAGCTGCACACGCTGCGTGACGGAGCGGCGTTCGGACCGTGGATCGCGATGATCGCGCGCAATCGTGCGGTCGACTTCCACCGGCGCTCGCGCGAGACAGTCGAAATCACAGATGACCTGCCGGGCAGCGACAAACAGGAAGCACGCGCAGCAGAGATTCTCGAACTGATTCGGAGTCTGCCGGAGGCTTATCGCGAGACGCTGGTGTTGCGGCTGGTGGAAGGCATGACGGGACCGGAGATCGCGGCGCGTACCGGGCTGACGGCCGCGTCAGTGCGCGTGAATCTGCATCGCGGCATGAAGCTGTTGCGCGAGAAGCTCGGATTTGCGGAGGGCTTATGAACGAAGATTATCTGTGGGACAAGAGCGGCGCACCCGACCCCGAGATTCAACAACTCGAGGAAATTCTCGGCACGCTCCGTTACCAGCCGAAGCCATTGCGCCTCGCGCCACGGCGCAATTATGTGGCACTACTCGCGATTGCCGCGACCGTTGCAGTCGCACTGTTGACCGGCGGACTCTGGTTGCTACTTCCTAAGCAAGAGGCCTCGATCCCTTCAGTGGCTTACGTCACGCCAGCCGTACGGATCCCGATCGAAAATCTGCCTTTATTTCCCTCCCCACCGGCCTCACCCAAGCGACACCCACGCGTGTTAGCGAAACACAACGATCAGGAAGCAGTCGCCGCCAAACAACAACTCATGTTCGCATTGCGATTAGCGAGCGAAAAGCTGAACGACGCTTATCGTCGCACCCAAACTCCCACTCAGATCAAGAACCAACACAGAGCAGGATGAATGGAGCAGTTATGAAAACTCTCTTCCAAACAAGACTCGGCGCGTTACTGATTGCGACCCTACTTCTCGGCTCGGCAATCGCCACCCGCGCCCAAGCACCGCAGACTTCGCGACTCGAACTCAGCAGTCTCGATCATCTCGCGACCAAAGCCAGCCAGACAGTCGAGGTAAACATCGACGAACGCCTGATACGCATCGCGGCCAAAGCCTTTTCCGACAAAGACGCCGACGAGCGCGAGATAAAGAAACTGATCGCCGGCGTGAAAGGCATCTACGTCAAGAGTTTCGAGTTTGATAGCGACGGCCAGTTCACCACCGCGGACGTCGACGCGATTCGCGCGCAAGTGCGCGGGCCGGGTTGGACCAGGCTCGTGAACGTCACCAGCAAAAAGGAAGGCAACGTCGAGGTTTACCTGCTGATGAACGGTGAAGACATCGGCGGTCTTGCGGTGCTGAGCAGCGAAGATCGCGAGCTGACGGTAGTGAACATCGTCGGGCCGGTCGATCTCGAAAAGCTCGCGAAACTCGAAGGACAGTTTGGCGTGCCCGAGCTGGGCATTGAAAAGACCAAATCGAAGAAAGACGAAAACTGAGGTTCAGTGATGACTAAAACTCACCTCAGAACCTTCGCCGTCGTTGCCGTGCTGGTGCTCGCGAGCACCGTGTACGCCAAAGGTGACGACTTCAACGCCGTCGTCAAAATGATCGAGCAGTTTTACGGCG
>DASXXL010000502.1:0-4373 GCA_036503085.1 Pyrinomonadaceae bacterium
GGCAAGACCGCCGATGCCGAGAAGAGCTTCAACTCGGTCATCAAACTCAATCCCAAAGATCCGTTGTCACCGTTTTACCTGGCCCAGATCGCGCTCGCGAAGAACGACATCGACGGCGCCATTACTTCGTTGAATCGCGCGACTGTCAACGATCCGCGCATGACCGCTGCGTGGACATTGTTGACGTCGTCGTACTTGCGACGGGCAGCCATGAGCCAGGACCAGGCGAAAGCGGATGCCGATTACCTCAACGCCGTCCGCGCCGGTGAAGCGCTGATCAAACTGCGCACTGACGCGGAAGCGATCACTCTCTTCGGACAAGCGTTGATCGGTTCGAAGCAGTATGCGCGAGCAGCAGCGGCACTCGACAAAGCGTCGACCGCACCGGACGCCACCCCCGTCACGTTTTACTTGCTCGGCGTTGCCCACTCGCGCGCGGCCAACTTCCCCAAAGCGATCGCCGCACTCGAAACAGCGGCGAAGAAATCACCAGACGATGTGAACGTTTATCGTGAACTCGGCTATGCGTATGAAGTATCGAAGCAATATGCGAAAGCGTTGGCGGCTTATCAAAAAGGCGCGGCGCTCGCGCCCAACGATCCGGATTTTAAAGAGTCAATCGAACGCGTGAAACCGTTTGCCAAAGCGTAATCATGCTCGATGAACAATCGAACGGACTGGCCGCGACGGCACGTGCATTTGCGACCTACTCATTGGTGCCGTATCTCGGTATCCTGTTTTGTCCGGGCGCGGTGGTAGTCGGCACGGTTGGAGTTTTTAGATCGTATGGTTCGCCGCAAATGGCCGCGGCGCGCACGGCTTGTTACGTGAGCACGGCGATTGGCGTCGTCGTTACGATAGCGCAGTTGTTGCTCTGGTGGATTCTTTACCGGGTTCCTGCCTGGGCGATGAATCAGTAATTCAGTTCGGCTGAAGGAGACCAAACATGCGAATCATCTTTACTCTGCTCCTGCTCGGAGCGTTGCTCACCGGCGCATTTGCGCAACGTCCCCGGTCCGCGGAGCCAGAGCCACAGAAGACTCCCGCGGCCAAACCAGCGCCGAAAACCGTCAAGGCAAAATACGAGGGCGGCGTCTTCGGCTATAAGAAAACCATGGACGGCACCCTTACCTTTGACGACGACAACAACCGCCTGATCTTCAAAGACAAGACGCCGCCGAAAGAGATCTCGATCCCCTACGATTCGATCACTTCCGCCTTTTCCGATTCGCACAAGATTCGGCCGGCCGCGGCGACGGTCGCGAGCAACGTCCCAACGATCTATTCGCTGCCCGCGCGCTTCATCAAGACCAAGGTGCGTTACCTGACGCTGCAATACGACGATCCCGATTCGCACGTTAGCGGCATCACGAGCTTCAAACTCGAAAACAAAGAGATGCTCGAATCGGTGCTGCAAACGCTGGCGCAAAAAGCCAACATGACGCTGCGCGGCGACGTTTACGTGAAGAAGCGAGACGTTTCTACGAAGCTGACCCAGTAAAAGGTCCTATACCAACAGACGGGAACGATTTCCCGGCTCGTGCGTCTAATAGAGAACCTTGTCGCGATCGAGGAGGTTCTCATGAATTCCCTGCCCGTCAGAATCCTGGCCGCCGTCCTGACCTTTATCCTCGGCGTCGGCCTCGCAAATCTTTGGCTGACAACTCCGAGCATCAATCCCGTTGCTTGCCGGTTTCCCGTCGGCACTCGCCCGGCCCAGCTTGAAATGGTTTTCGTGATCGACACGACGGGTTCGATGGGCGGACTACTCGAGGCGGCCAAGCAACGCATTTGGGGCATCGTCAACGGCGTCATTCGCGAACACGGTTCGTCTGTGCGCATCGGCCTCGTGGCTTATCGCGATCGCGGTGATGCATACGTCACGCAGGTACTGCCGCTGACTGAAGATCTCGATAAGGTCTACATGACGTTGATGGATTATCAAGCCGCGGGCGGCGGTGATGCTCCCGAAGACGTGCGGACCGCGCTGGCCGAGAGTCTCAACAAAATTCCGTGGTCGGATGGCGAACTCGGTGTCTCGCGGATCATTTTTCTCGTGGGCGACGCTCCGCCGCACGACTACCCCGATGTGCCTGACACGCTAACCACGGCTGCAAATGCCGCGAAGAAGGGCATCATCGTCAACACGATTCAGTGTGGATCTGCCGGCGAAACGACGCGCGCGTGGGAAGCCATCGCCAGCAGCGGCAAGGGACAATACTTTGCGATCCCGTCCGACGGCGGCGTACAGGCGATCGAAACGCCTTACGACGACCAGTTGAGCGAGTTGGCGCGAAAGCTCGGTGCGACACTCCTGCCTTACGGGTTTGGCGGTGAGGCCCAACAAAGCGAAGTGGTCGCGAGGGCGCAGCTAATTGAAGCGCGGGTCGCGTCTTCGGCTCCGTCAGCCGCAAAAGCGGAACGGGCAATCAACAAAGCGATCAGCTCCGACGCCTACATCGGCGATCTGCTGCAACAGATCGAGAACGGATCAGTGAAACTCGAGACAATGGATCAGGATCAGTTGCCGGCAGACTTGCGCAAAATGACATCTTCCGAACAGCGACAGGAGATCGAGAGGCGACTTGCAATTCGCAGTGACCTTCGCCATCAGATTCTGTTGCTATCGAAGCAGCGCGACGCGTTTATCGAAGCGGAGCGCAAGAAGAGCGCCAGCGACGGGTTTGATGTCGTCGTTGCAAAAGCGCTGGAGGAGCAGATGTCGCGCCGCGCGATCAAATAACCGAGTCTGAAGAAATTAAAGAACCCACTTTGCGAAAAACTCGTGCAGGCTTTTCCCGTTCGCTTCTTCCATCGCGGCGATGAAGTCGCTCGTGACGACTGACTTTCCGAAGTGACGCTGCGTAAAAATCTGCAAGCCGCGCCAGAACGCGTGTTCGCCCATCTCTTCGCGCAACAGATGCAGCACGTACGCACCTTTGTCGTAAACGAGTGTGCGATCTTCTGAAGTCGGATGTAGCCAGTCAGGAAAAACAAGCGGCTTGTCCTTGCCCGCGGCGCGCACCTTTTCGTAATTCGCACGATATGTCTCGACCTCACGCAGGTAAACCGCGCGACCGAAGCGATGTTCCAGGTACGCTGCGGCCATGAAGGTCGCGACGCCCTCGTTCAGCCAGAAGTGGTTCCAGTCGCGGCAAGTCACCATGTTTCCCCACCACTGATGCGCAAACTCGTGCGCGGCGAGCCAAAGGTCCTGTTCGTTATTGAGCAGGTCTTTCCCGTACGACTCTTTCAAAGCGGTGAAGCTGCTCATCTCCTGTTCGACGCCGCCCGCTGCGAGCACCTGAGTGTAAGTCTTATCGGCATACGTGACGCCGGCGTGCGCTTCGAAGAAGTCGAGCATATCGGGCGTCGCGTGGAAGATGCGGCGCACTTCGGGTTCGGAATAATTCGTGGCGAGGTATTGCAGCGTAACGTTGTTGTGTTTCTCTTTGACAACCTTGAAAGGACCCGCCGCAAACCCGAAGACGTAAGTCGGGATCGGCGATTGTTGACGCCACTCGTAGATCCGCTTGCCGTTTTGTTGTTGGTGTTGTGAAGTGAGTTCCCCGTTAGCGACTGCGGTGAGCGAAGCGGGTACCACCAGCTTCAACGTAAACGTCGCCTTGTCGGCGGGATCGTCGTTGCAGACCATCCACTGGCTCGTCGAGAAGATGGTGTAGACCTGTTGTCGATCCGGGTAGAAGCGAATGCCGCGTCGAGGCGTGCCGTGATATTGGATCTTAAGATTGGCCTTAAAAATCCCCTTCCTTTGGCCTCCCGCCAGCGAAACTCTCAACTTGTGGTCGTTGACTGAAAACTTAACCGGCTTCCCATGCTCTACCACCGAGTCAATGATCAGTTCGCCGCAGTCAAACACGACCTCGTTGGAGGCAGTAAGCACACGGATTAACACAGATCCTTTGACGGATTTGTTCACGAGGTCAGGCTCGACTGTCGCTGAGTAGTGAACGACGTCCGTGTCTATCCGTGTAAATCCGTATCCTGCTTGACTCACGACCAGCACTACCAGGAGACACAGAAATATCTTTTCTGACATACTCAGCATTCTATGATAGTTCTCGAAACCGAACGCCTGATTCTGCGCCACTTCAACCCCGACGACGCCCCATTCATTCTCGCGTTGCTCAACGAGCCATCATTCCTGGCCTACATCGGCGACAAAAAAGTGCGCACGCTCGAAGACGCCCGACAATACATCGCCAACGGACCAGTCGCCACATACGAACGACACGGCTTTGGTCTATATCAAGTCGAGCTCAAAGACACACACAGGCCGATCGGCATGTGTGGCCTGCTCAAACGCGAAGAACTCCCTCACCCCGACATCGGTTTCGCTTTCCTACCTGACT
>DASXXL010000503.1:0-2190 GCA_036503085.1 Pyrinomonadaceae bacterium
CCGACCTCGGCCGCCAGTGGGACTTCCTCTCCACTAATCGTCTAGCCCAGACCCTGACAACTTAAACACTGCTCTAAGGAACTGTTGACGTTCGAATGATCAACAGCCTGCGGCGAACGAGTGTGGTTAATGCGCGAGTTAACAAACATGCAGATGCGTGTGCAAGAGAGAATTTCTTTACTAGGCCTAGCGCGCCGTCGCGTCTTTGGCCTATCACCGGCCGAAGCGACATTCGCTAAACGCGGCTTCCGCGCGGGCGAAGAGCACGCGCGCGAGCGTCTCGAACAAATCGGCGTCACGTTTTTGCGTGGCTATCATGCGGCGCTCGAGGAGACGGAGTTCGTGACGCTCGAACGCCGTCTTATGGCGATCGATAAAGACACGCGCGGTTTAGCATTCGAGGGTGCGGCAATGGGTCTCGCGCTACTCGACTGCATGACACCGTGGCGCAAAGACCGCTGGCGCACGTTCACCGATCGCTTCGCGAAACACCACGTCTACATGATGCACGTCGGCTTGGGTTGGGCGCTCGCGCGTCTGCGACGTGGCGTCACATCGCATTTGGTCCAACTCGATCCACTGCTGGGTTGGCTCGTCGTCGATGGTTACGGCTTTCACGAAGGCTATTTCAATTGGCGTCGCTATATCGAACAGCGAGCAACTCCCACTCATTTGAATAGCTACGAGCAACGTGCTTTCGATCAAGGCCTCGGCCGCAGTCTGTGGTTTGTGAAAGGCGCGGACGTAGCGTCAGTCGTGAATGCGATCGCGGCTTTTCCATCTGCGCGACATGACGATCTGTGGAGCGGCGTCGGCTTGGCCTGCACGTACGCCGGTGGCTGCGGACGCGCGGCGATCGCATCGTTGCGAGCCGCCGCGAGCGAACATTTCTCCGCGTTTGCTCAAGGTGTGGCCTTCGCCGCGAAGACACGCCAACGCGCCACGAACCTCAACGCTCACACCGAAATCGTCTGCCGTTTCATCTGCGGGCGCTCTGCCGAAGAAACCGCCGCCATCACCGACGCTGCCCTCGAAAACTTACGTGCAGAGGACGGCCTGCCGGCTTACGAAGTGTGGCGCCGTCGGATTCAAAACAACTTCGCACTGGAGGTCACCGGAACATGACGATCAAGGAGGGCGCACTCCGGCGCCAGGCGGCAAAGCTGACCGCGGTGCTGCTCGTTCTCGCTGTATACGCTTTCGCTCGCGTGCCGGTCGCGTCGGAGTCCGAGTTAGCGAAACTCGCCGAAGATTTTCATTTCAGCGCCGCGCCATTGCCGACGATGAGCGGCGAAACGCAAAGAACAATTCGCAATGTCAATCCATCGTTGCGACGTGTTGCCGGTTGGATCTCGAGTGTGGGCGCGGCAGTCGCGCTGAACGATCTCGACAGCGATGGACTACCGAACGATGCGTGTTACGTGGACACGAGAATCGATAAGGTGATCGTGGCGCCAGTGCCCGGCACACCCGTACGCTATCAGCCGTTCACGCTCGATCCGCGCACGCTTCCTTACGACTCTTCAACAATGGCTCCGATGGGCTGTCTGCCCGGAGACTTCAACGAAGACGGGCTGATGGACGTGCTCGCCTATTACTGGGGCCGCACTCCGGTACTGTTCCTCAAACGTGCCGGCTCACATGGACTCGACGCCGACAGCTACACGCAAACTGAACTAGTTCCCGGCAACGAACGTTGGTACACGAACGCAGCGACGCTCGCAGACATCGACGGCGATGGCCACACGGACCTAATCATCGGCAACTTCTTCCCCGATGGCGCACGCATTCTCGACGCACGCGCCAACGTCCCTGATGAAATGCAGGACTCGATGTCGCTCGCGCAAAACGGCGGACGAAAACATCTCCTGCTCTGGAAAGCGCCCACACCGCGATTCGAAGAAGTCAATAACGTACTCGACGAGCAGAGTGCTCGAGGTTGGTCGCTGGCGATCGGCGCGGCCGATCTCGATGGTGACCTGCTCCCCGAAATCTATTTCGCCAACGATTTCGGTCCCGATCGTTTATTGCACAACCTCTCTACACCCGGTCATCCACGGTTCGAGTTGTTGGAAGGACGACGAGGGTTTACGACGACGAAGTCGAAGGTGCTGGGCCACGACTCATACAATGGGATGGGTGTCGACTTCGGCGATCTGAACGGCGACGGCTGGCCCGACATCTACGTCA
>DASXXL010000504.1:0-3162 GCA_036503085.1 Pyrinomonadaceae bacterium
GAGGACAATGAGCGAGCACATGACGTACGCGTTGTGGGCGCCGAACATGGCTGCCTGGCTTTCGCTCGCGTTCGCTGCGCTCGCGGTGTTGTTGAGTGCGGTCGGACTCTACAGCGTGATGGCCTACGTCGTGTCGCAACGCACGCGCGAAGTCGGCATTCGCATGGCGTTGGGCGCGAACCGCGCGCACGTGATGAAGATGATCACGAAACAGGGAATGTGGCTCGCGGGTGTGGGCGTGGTGATTGGCCTGCTGCTCGCCCTCGTGCTGGTGCGCGTGTTGGGGTCGGTGTTGATTGGTGTGAGTGGTTACGACGTCGGGATCTTCCTGCTCGTCCCCTTGCTGTTGGCCGGGGTCGCTTTGCTCGCTTGTTACCTCCCGGCGCGTCGCGCGACCCGAGTCGATCCACTCGTTGCTCTGCGATACGAATAGGAGAGGAGATTTCAGGGATGTTGAAGGATCTTCGCTACGCGGTTCGCAGCTTGATCAAGCGGCCGGGGTTCGTGGCGGTTGCGGTGATTACGCTCGCGCTCGGGATTGGCGCGAACACGGCGATCTTCAGTCTCGTCAATACGGTGTTGTTGCGTTCGCTGCCGGTGGACCAGCCGCAGCAGATCGTTTCCGTCGCCATTCGCGGCAAAGGCGATTCGATGTCGGCGTTCTCGTTTCCCAACTTCCGCGACTTCCGCGATCGCAACGACGTGCTCTCGGGTCTCTTCGTTCATCGCTTCGTGCCGCTGAGTCTCAGTCGCAGCGGCGCAAACGAACGCATCTGGGGTTTCGAAGTTTCCGGCAACTACTTCGACGTGCTCGGCGTGAACGCCATCAAGGGCCGCACGTTTCATCAGGACGAAGACAAGACGCCAAACGCGAATCCGATCGCGGTGCTGAGCTACGACTCGTGGCAAGCGCGTTTCGGCGGCGATCCCAACATCGTCGGCAAAGACGTGCTGCTGAACAATCATCAGTTCAAAGTAATCGGCATCGCGCCCGAAGGCTTCAAAGGGACCGAGCTGGTCTACACGCCGGAGATCTGGCTCCCCTCGTCCATGATGAGTTGGGTTGAGCCCGGCGCCGATTGGCTCGAGGATCGCAACACCAGAAACTTCTTTGCCGTCGGACGGCTCAAGCCCGGCGTCAGTGCGCGCCAGGCGGAAGCGTCGCTCAACCTGCTGGCCCAACAACTCGCGAAAGAGTATCCCGACACCAACGAAGGCCAATCAATCAAGGTCGTGCCGCCCGGTTTTATTCTGCCCGATATACGCGGCGCGGTCGTGAGTTTTACGTGGGTGCTGATGGGCGCGGTGGGCCTCGTGCTGATCGTCACGTGCACGAACCTCGCGGGACTGATGCTCGCGCGCGCCACCGACCGGCGCCGTGAGATCGCGATTCGTCTCGCGATGGGCGCGAACCGCATGCGTTTGATTCGCCAGTTGCTCACGGAAAGCGTGTTGCTGTCGCTTGTCGGCGGCATCGCGGGCGTGTTGCTCGCGTTTTGGATCGTCAACGTGTTACTCGCGTTCAAGCCGCCGATCGATTTTCCGTTAGCGATGGACGTGAATATCGACTGGCACGTGCTGCTGTTTTCACTTTGCGTGTCGATCCTCGCCGGCGCGATCTTCGGACTCGCTCCGGCGTTGCAAGCCACGCGTCCCGGTCTTTCGCAAGCGTTACGCGAAACTTCCGCGCAAGGCGGCGCGGCGAGGACGCGTTTGCGCAGCGTACTCGTCGTGGCCCAGATCGCGATCTCGCTCGTCGTGCTGATCGCGGCAGGACTCGTCGTGCGTACGTTGCAGCAACTGCAAACGATGAATCCCGGCTTCGATCCGCAGAACGCGTTGACGATGTCCTTCGATCTCGGTTTGCAGGGTTACGACGACCAGCGCGGACAGCAGTTTTATCATCAGCTCACCGAGCGCGTGCAATCGTTGCCGGGCGTCAAGTCCGCCGCCGTGTCGAGCTACATCCCGCTTAGTCTCAATTACAACAGCCGCAACATCTTCATCGAAGGCCAACCCGCCGAACGCGGCGAGAACGTGCCCACGGCGATGAACGCCTCCGCCGGTCCGCGTTACTTCGAAACGATGCATACGCCGATCGTCCAGGGACGCGAGTTCAACGACCAGGACCAACCGAAGAGCGAACAGGTCGCGATTGTCAACGAAACTTTTGTGCGGCGCTTGATGCCGAACGTGAGCTCGACGGCCGAAGCAATCGGCAAGCGGTTCGCCTTCGGCAGTGCGTCTGGTCCATTCATGCGCATCGTCGGCGTCGCGAAGGACGGCAAGTATTTCAGCATCACCGAAGACCAGCGGCCGTTTGTCTGGACGCCGATGGCCCAGGACTACCAGTCATCCGGAATTCTGACGGTGCGCACTGAAGGCCGACCGGAGTCGTTACTGAGCGCGGTGCGGAAAGAAGTGCAAACACTCGATCCGAACTTGCCGCTGTTTGACGTGAAGACGCTGACCGAGCACATGCGGTTCGCGCTCTTCCCGCCGAAGATTGCGGCGACCGTACTCGGCGTCTTCGGACTCGTCGCGCTGCTGCTTTCGGCGATCGGCATCTACGGCATCACGTCGTACACAGTCGCACAACGCACGCACGAGATTGGCATTCGACTCGCGCTCGGCGCGCAGTTGTCAGATGTGTTGAAGCTCGTGCTCAGTCATGGTTTGAAACTGACAATCTTCGGCGCTGCGCTCGGACTGTTCGGCGCATATCTCGCGACGCGCGCGATCACGAGCGTGCTTTACGGCGTGAGCGCGACCGATCCGTTGACGTTCGTGGGAGTGGCGTTGCTCTTGATCGGCGTGGCGCTGGTGGCGTGTTACGTGCCGTCGCGCCGCGCAACCAAGGTTGATCTGTTAGTGGCGTTGAGAAACGAGTAAAGGACGAACGCAGATGATTAAAGATCTTCAGTACGCAGTGCGCACGTTGCTAAAGCGACCGGGATTTCTCTTCATCGCGATCGCGACACTCGCACTCGGCATCGGCGCAACAACCGCGATGTTCACGGTCGTCAACTCGGTCCTGCTACGGCCGCTGCAATTTCGCGAGCCGGACCGCATCGTGCTCTTTCAAAGCAGTAATCCGAAGTTGGGACCCCCGGGCGCCTGCATGTCGGTACCTGACATCGTCGACTGGCAACAGCAGACCAC
>DASXXL010000505.1:0-8403 GCA_036503085.1 Pyrinomonadaceae bacterium
CGATCGTAATTAACAATCTGCGCAAAACTCTCTGCTTTCAAACTCGCACCGCCCACCAACGCGCCATCGATGTCCGGTTGCTTCATCAATCCCGCGATGTTGTCGGGCTTGACCGAGCCGCCGTACAGGATTCTCAAAGCCTCACCCGCCGCTTTAGAGTGCCTTTCCGCGAAAACACGCCGGATAAACGCATGCATTTCCTGCGCTTGCTCCGGCGTCGCTGTGCGTCCCGTGCCGATGGCCCAAACGGGCTCGTAGGCGACGATGATACGGTCGAGATCTACGGGTGTCAACCCAGCAAGTCCGCCGATTAACTGCCCGGAAACAATCTCCTGCGCGAGGCCCGCCTCGCGTTGTTCGAGCGTTTCGCCCACGCACATGATCGCAATCAACCCCGACTGCAACGCGGCCTGCACCTTCTTATTAACGTGCGCGTCGGTCTCGGCGTAGTACTGCCGCCGCTCTGAATGACCAACAATCACATGCGATGCGCCGACGTCGCGAACCATAAACGCGGCGACTTCGCCGGTGTGCGCGCCTTCTTGAATTTCGGTCGAACAGTCCTGCGCTGCGACCTTGATGTTCGAGCCTTCGAGCCGGTCGCATACCGTCTTCAACGACGTGAAAACCGGCGCGATCACAACGTCGCAGTGGTTCGCGTTCGCGACCAACGGCTTCAACGCCAGCGCGGTCTCCACCGATTCGCTGACCGTTTTATACATCTTCCAGTTTCCGGCGATAACAGGTTTGCGCATGTTCTCTAAACTTTGTCAGTCAATGCTTCGATACCCGGCAGCTTCTCGCCCGCCAAAAACTCCAGCGTCGCCCCGCCGCCCGTCGAAATGTGCGTGATGTGGTCAGCGACTCCCGCGCGAGTTACCGCAGAAACAGAATCACCACCACCAACAATCACCACCGCACCGCGATCCGCGGCCTCAGCAACCGCGTGAGCGATCCCGATCGTGCCCTCATCGAACGGCGGCTCTTCAAACACGCCCATCGGACCATTCCAAACGATCATGCGCGCATCCTGAAGCGCCGCTGAGAAATGCGCGACCGTCTCGACGCCGATGTCCATGCCCGCTAAACCAAGATTCGTAAACTCGATCGGAATCGTCTTCGCAACTATCTTGTCGCCCTTAATCGGTTCATAACTGTCAACCACCTGGTGATCGGTCGGCAACAGCAACTCGATTCCCTTCTCTTCCGCGCGCTGCTTGATCTCGCGCGCCGTTTGCAGCATCGAGTCTTCAACCAGCGACTTCCCAACCGTAAAACCTTCCGCTTTCAAAAACGTGTAAGCCATCGCACCGCCGATCAGAAGTTTGTCGACGCGGCGATCGATCAACGCATCAATAACCGGGATCTTGTCTGAGACTTTCGCACCGCCGAGTATGGCCACCAACGGATGCTCCGGCTCGTTCACAACGCGCCCGAGATAATCGAGCTCCTTCTGCATCAACAACCCGGCCACTGCGTCAGGAACATGATGCGTGATTCCGACCGTCGAAGCGTGCGCACGATGCGCAGTACCAAACGCATCGTTCACATAAATCTCACACAACGACGCCAACTGCCGCGCGAAGCCATCGTCATTCTTCTCTTCTTCCGGATGAAAGCGAAGGTTTTCGAGCAACAACACGTCGCCATCATTCAAAGCGGCAACTGCTTTCTGCGCGGGCTCGCCCACACAATCGTCAGCAAACGCCACCGGCTGCTCTAACAACTCGGCCAGACGCTCGCGAACGGGTTTCAAGCTGTACTTCTCAACGCGTTCACCTTTCGGCCGGCCAAGATGCGAAGCGAGAATCACACGCGCGCCCTGCTCGGTTGCGTAATTGATTGTCGGCAGCGACGCGCGGATACGGGTGTCGTCGTCAACCTTGCCGTCTTTGATCGGAACGTTGAAATCCACGCGGATGAAAACGCGGCGTCTCACCAGCGGCAGATCCGTGATCGTTAACTTCACAAGCCTTTCCCCGCGATGTACTTGATCAGATCGCGCACGCGGCACGAATATCCCCACTCGTTGTCGTACCACGACAACACCTTCAACATCCGCCCGCCGATCACTTTCGTATACTCCGCATCGACGATCGACGAGTTTGAATTCTTACGGAAGTCGACCGACACGAGCGGCTCTTCGCAAAACTGGAGAATCCCACGCAGCTCTTCATTCGCCGCGTCTTTGAAAGCGCGGTTGACGTCTTCCGCGGTCGTTTCCGTTTCCAGGTCCATCACCACGTCAACGAGCGAAACGTTCGGCGTCGGCACGCGCACTGAAATCCCGTCAAACTTCCCTTTCAATTCCGGCAGCACCAAGGCAACCGCTTTCGCGGCACCGGTGGAAGTCGGAATCATCGACAACGCCGCCGCACGCGCGCGCCGCAAATCTTTGTGCGGCAGGTCGAGCAGTTGCTGATCGTTCGTGTACGAGTGAATCGTCGTCATCTGCGCCGACTTAATACCAAACTTCTCGTGCACCACTTTCGCCACCGGCGCGAGACAGTTCGTCGTACACGACGCGTTCGAGATGATGTTGTGCGCCGCCGGGTCGTACTTCTCCTCGTTCACGCCCAAAACGATCGTGATGTCTTCGTTCTTCGCCGGCGCCGAGATGATCACCTTCTTCACCGGACCGCGCAGGTGTTTGCGCGCGTCTTCGGCTTTTGTGAATATGCCAGTCGACTCGATCACGACTTCAGCGCCGACAGATTCCCAATCGATAGCGGCAGGATCTCTTTGCGAGAAGACACGAAACTCATCGTTGTCGACCTTGATGCCAGTTTCAGTCGCCGTGATCTCGTGGTCCAGGTTGCCGAGCACCGAATCGTACTTGAGCAAATGCGCGAGGGTCCTTGTGTCTGTGAGATCGTTGACGGCCACGAAATCGATGTCCGGATCGCCGATCGCGGTGCGGTAGATGTTGCGTCCGATGCGTCCGAAGCCGTTGATACCAACCTTAACTCCCATGCCGAAATCCTCCTGCCCTTTCAGGCACACCTGTGCCGTTTTTGGGATTCAAAATGTTGCGATTGTGGGACAGAGTCTCGCCTTTAGTTAATCGAAGTGTCAAGCGAGCGTTTACTCAACGCGAGTCATCGCGCAAAATACGCGGAAAGTGCGCGGGATTTTATGAAACAGGCCTTCTGCTGGTAACGTAGTAAAGTCTTGCTGCGCGGTCTCTGGTTTGCCAGAATGTCTGGTCTTTCCCCTTCACAAGCAGTGGGAACTGGAAGCCATTTACTTTAAGAGGAGCTCTTCGTCTGATGTTGAATAGTATGTCTCGTATGTTAATTGGAACTGTGGTTCTCGCCAGCGCTTTGTTGTTGGGAACGAGTGCGGTCTCGGCGCAATCGCCGGCCAGACCGAGCGCGACGCCACCGCCAAATTCTCCGACCGCGCCGCCGGGTCAGCCGGTAATCCCGGGCTCGACCACGCCAACGAATCCGACTGCGCCTCCAGGTCCCGTGCAACAGAACCCGACGACTCCGCCGGGAGCTCCGCAAACACCGACAGCAACCCCGGTCCCCGGCGTACCCACGGTGCCCGGAGGTTCGACGCAACCGGACGTCAACCAGACCGATGTTAATGGACCAATTCGCGAGCCGGTAATTCCGCAGTTTCAGGCGAAGCCAATACCGCCCCCGCCAAGCCTGGATCGTTTGGGCATTGGTAGCGAAAACTTGCAGTTGACACTCAACGACGCGATCAAGCGCGCGCTCGAAAACAACAACGACATCGAAGTCGCGCGCGATGACGTGCGCTTCGCCGAGACTCAGTTGCGGGCGCTTGAAGGAGTCTTCGATCCGGTCTTCGCTATCACGCCGCAGTACGACAAACGAATTTCACCACAGCAGAGCTCGCTCGGTGGCGCGCAGGGAACGTCAGGCACAACGAGCACGACGACCTGGTCGTGGAGTCCGTCGGTGCAAAAACAGTTCGGCCGTGGCGGTGGAAACTATTTCCTCCAGTTCCAAAACCAGCACACAGACACGAGCAACAGCTTCAGCTTGCTGAACCCCTTCTATTCATCGAACCTTTCGTTGGCGGTCACGCAGCCGCTGTGGCGCAACCGCTCCATCGACAACAATCGCCGGCAGATCCGCATTCAACGAAAGCGCGTGGACCAAACTGACGCCGACTTTCGCCAGCGCACGATCGACGTCATCACGCGCGTGCAACAGGCTTATTGGGATCTCGTCTTCGCACGACGCGATCAGGAAAACCAGTTGGCGAACTTGAACCTGTCACGCGAGAGTTTGCGCAACGTCGAAGCGCAGATCGCGGCCGGCGCGAAAGCTCCGCTCGAGCGCGCTGAAGTGCAGACAGAGTTGGCAAACCGCGAAACGAGTCTGTTGTCGGCAATTCAAAACGTCGCGATCGCCGAAAACAATCTCAAGGTTTTGATCTTCAAGGACCCGAACAGTCCCGAATGGTCTGCAAACGTAACCCCGACTGACGCGCCGAAGTTTGATACGACGCCGGTGAATCTCGACGATGCGTTGAAAGCAGCGCGTGAGAACCGTCCGGAGTTGCGGCGGCTTCGTTTGCAGGGCGACATCAACGACATCGATCTCACGTTCTTCAAAAACCAGACGAAACCGCAAGTCGATCTCGTCGGCACGTTCGCGCTCACCGGTCTTGCGGGCCAGAACGTTTCGACTGCGGCGCCGGCAGGAACGCTGGTCCCGCTAATCGCCGGCGACCCGGCGCTCAACTCGGCTGCGTTTCTGTTCGAACAGATTCAGGCGATCCAGATCGCGCAGGGCTTGCCGGTGGCGGTCTCGCCACTCGTCGCGGCGCCAGGCAGTGGACCAAACCCGCGGTTGATCGGCGGCTACGGCAAGGACATCACTAACTTGTTCAGCGGCCAGACGCGCAACGTCACGGTCGGCGTCGCGATTTCGTTCCCGTTCAAGAATAAGACCGCGGAAGCGAACCTCGCGGGCGCGAGAATTCAGAAAGAGCAGCTCGCCGCTTCGACGAGATCGCAGGAACAACTCATCGAAATGGACGTGCGCAATTCGGCGCAGGCTGTTGAGTCGGCGCGCCAGCGAGTGCTTTCGGCTCGTGAAGCGCGCGTCAATGCGGAGATGCAGCTCGAAGGCGAGCAGCGTTTGTACCAGGTGGGACGTTCGACCACGTTCCTTCTGTTCCAACGTGAAAACGCACTTGCCAACGCACGCGCGTCGGAAGTGCGGGCCGAGACTGACTACAACAAGGCAATTGCCGACTTGCAGCGCGCGACTTCCACCACGCTGCGCGCCAACAACGTGGTCGTAGAATCGCCCGTCCGACCGTAAGGCGAACTGCCGCAAAGAGGCACAAAAGGCGCAAGGTCTTAATGATCATTGCGCTTTTTGTGCTTTTTGTGCTTCTTTGTGGCTAACGGATGAAGATCAGCGCCACCATCATCACGTTCAATGAAGAATCGAATATCAGGGCCGCTTGCGAATCCGTCGCCTGGGCTGACGAGATCTTAGTCGTCGATTCCGACTCGACTGACGCGACGCGAGACATCGCTGCTGAGTGTGGCGCGCGCGTGATCGTGAATGCGTGGCCGGGGTTCGCCGCGCAGAAACAGTTTGCGGTCGATCAGGCTCGACACGATTGGATCTTCAGTCTCGATGCCGACGAGCGCGTGTCCGATGAACTACGTGGGTCGATTGCGGCGGTGCAACATCATTCGCCGGCTGATGGCTATCTCGTCTCGCGGCGCACCTTCTATCAAAACCGTTGGATTCGCGGCGGCGGCTGGTATCCTGATCGACAGTTGCGGTTGTTTGACCGGACCAGGGGCCACTGGAAACAACGTCATATTCATGAGTCAGTCACGATGAATCCCGGCGCACGTGTGGAAAACCTCAGCGGCGATCTACTGCATTACACTTCACCAAGCGCTGCCCATCATCACCGCATGATCGGCGAGCGTTACGCGCCGCTCGCAGCGCAGCAGATGTTTGAAGAAGGACGCCGGACTTCGATCGCCGGCGTTGCTTCCGCTGGACCATCTGCTTTCATCCGCAGCTTTATCTTGAAGGGCGGTTTTCGCGACGGCTTTGCGGGGTTCACGATCGCGAGCTTTGCAGCGCACCATGCATTCTTGAAGCACTTAATGCTGTGGGAAAAACAGGCCACGGATTACACGGATAAACACGGACCACGAAGAAAAATTTAAGAGACCTATGCCGGATCTCAGTTTACTTCCCCCTGCCTTTGGTTACGTTCTCGCCGGCGTCTTTGGCGCCATCATCGGCAGTTTTCTCAACGTCGTCATTCATCGCGTGCCGCTGGAAGAGTCAATCGTGTTTCCGAACTCGCGCTGTCCGTCATGCGGCGCGGTGATCGCCTTCTACGACAACATTCCCGTGCTCAGTTGGATGTTGCTCGGCGCGAAATGTCGCGGTTGCAAGGAACGGATTTCGTTTCGCTACCCGGCGGTTGAGCTGCTGACGGCGCTGTTGTTTGTCGCGGTCGCGATGCACGACGGTTTGAGCGTGGCGCTGCCGTTTGATCTCGTCTTCGTGTCGGCGCTGCTCGCGCTGATCTTCATCGACGCCGAACACATGATCTTGCCGAACGCGATCACTTATCCGGGGATCGTATTTGCCGTCGTGGCGCGCGTCGCGATTCCGCTGCTGTCGGGAGGTTTGCATTTCGACGATCTGCCGTCGCTGGCGAACGGCGCGTTTGCCGGACTGCCGATTTGGGTGACGTCGCTCGCGGGGGCGGCGATCGGTGCGTTGATCGGTGGCGGTTCGCTTTGGTTGATGGGTTGGACGTGGGAAAAGTTGCGCGGCGTCGAAGCGATGGGACTCGGCGACGTGAAGATGATGTTTATGGTCGGCGCGTATCTCGGTTGGCGACTAACGATCCTCACGATCTTCGCCGGCGTGCTAAGCGGTTCCATCATCGGCATCGTGTTGATGGCGCGGCGCGGCGAACGAAACATGCAAATGCTGTTGCCATTCGGGATCTTTCTCGGGCTCGGCGCGATCTTCTCGCTGCTGTTTGGCGTGCACCTTGTCGAGTGGTACGCGAGCCAGTTCAAATGATTGCCAATTGCCGCTTGTCAATTGCCGACTTGACTGGCGGTTTTGTGACCCAATTTTACAGCGAGGCCAATTGGCAATCGGCAATTGGCAATCGACAATGACGATGTCTCGCAGTCGTTTCCAATACGGACTGTTTATGCTGACGGGCCTGTTCCTGTTGGCGGCGCTATTTGCGATCCTGCTTTACGCGCTGACGCCGGAAACGCCGGTGCTGCGTGGTCCAATCCTGCTCGCCTCGTTCATCGCGATACTACTCGGCAGCCTGCTTTGCATGATGTTTCTGTTGCGCTGGCTGTTGCGCCCGTATCACCAGCTCATCGGCGAAGCCGAGCGCGCGTCAACGGCGCGGGAGTTACTCAAGTCGCAGGACGAAGCGGAGTTTGTGCTGGAGACGTTTCAGTCGGTCGTGGCGCAGTTGCAGGAACAACGCAATGCGCTCGAGCAGTTGAGTGCGGAAGCGCGTGAGCGCGCGACGTCGGCGGAGAAGTTCAGTGAACGTATCGTCGCGAGTTTGCCTTCGGGGTTAATCGCGTTCGACGCGAATGGCTTATCGATGGTCATCAACACGCCGGGACGCACGCTGCTTGGTGTTGACGGCCGCGCGCTGGGTGAGTCGTATGAAACATTGCTCGGAAGTCACGCCGGGCTTGCGGCGATGGTTGGCGACTGTTTGAAGCAAGGAACGCTTTATCGCCGCTCGGAACTCGAGACACGATCAAACAACGGTCAGTTGCTGCGTTTGGGCGCGACGATCGCACCGATCGAACTACCGCCGGATCGCAGTCGCACCACTGCTGGGACCGCAGGCGTCTCGCCTGCAAGCCGCGGCGCTTTGTGTTTGCTGACAGACATCACGGAAGTTACAGAACTGCGCGAACAGGTTGCGTTGAAGAACAACCTGGAGAGCTTGGGCGAGATGTCGGCGGGCCTGGCCCACGAGTTCAAGAACGCGATCGCGACCCTACAGGGTTACGCGCAGCTTTTGCAAAATCTCGAACTGAACGATAAAGCGCAGGTTGCGGCGGGGTCGTTGTTGAATGAAGTGCGAAATCTCGCGGCAATGGTTACGGCGTTCCTAAACTTCGCGCGCCCGCAGCCGTTGCAACTGGAGGACACGGATTTACACGAGTTAATCACGGATTGCACGGTGGAGTTGCAGCCGTTGCTTGAGGAATTGGGGGTGGAACTGGTTGTTGAAAAAAGTCAGAACTCCGTATTGATTGTGCGCGCCGACGAACGAATGCTGCGATCGGCTTTATTAAATTTAGCGCGGAACGCTTGCGAGGCAATCCCACCTGAAAAGGACGAGCGCTCGGTCGTTGTCCGGACCTCGTGTGATACGAGA
>DASXXL010000506.1:0-3093 GCA_036503085.1 Pyrinomonadaceae bacterium
AAGACCTCCTTGCCATCGGCGATGCGAATCGCGCGAAACAGTTCGTCACAACCGGCGATGAACGCCATGCCATTCGCGATGCTCGGCGTCGAATGGACCGGGCCATTCGTCTTGAACTTCCATAGCACCGAGCCGTTGCGCGCCGAGAGACAGTAAAGGTACTCGTCGTACGATCCGATCAGTACGCGATCGCCCACGACGATCGGCGACGATTTGATCTCGCCGTTGGCGTGGTGGGCCCACAGCTTCTTGCCGTCGGACGCGTTGATGGCGTTGAGCCAGCCGCCGAGATCGCCGATGTAGACGACGCCGTTGCTGTAAGCCGGTGACGATTCGCCGATCGGGTTGCCGGTTGGGAATTTCCAGTAGACCGATCCGTTTTCGAGACTCAGCGCGACGAGCTCGCCTTTCTGCGAACCGACAAACACAGTGCCGCCGACAATCGCCGCCGATGATTCGATCGAGTCGCCCGCTTCATAGGTCCAGAGCGGCTTCAGTGATGACGGGACGTTTGATTGAGAGACGCCGGTCAAGGAAGGATTGCCACGAAACTGCGCCCAGTTATCGGCGGGCGCATCCTGCGCTTTCACGGACGGGAGGCCACAAAGAAGCACAAGAGCCGCAAGAAAAACTGTGCGTGTGCCGCTCAGTAGACAAGCTCTGCGTGGCGTGCTCAGTAAGCGCATGAGTAAACCTCCAGTGCGCCTTCTTTATCGAACGGCCGCGGATTGAATGTGCCGGTCCATTGCTCGGCTGCATCAGCCGCGAGATCCGCGAGATCGGCTTTTACAATCCCCACTCCGCTAAGATTCGCTTGCAAACCTCCCGCTGCTGCCAACGACTCGAGCCTGCGCGCCAGCGCTTCAGTCTGTGTGTATCTGTGTTCATCCGTGGACGAACTCGACAGCTTCAATAACGTGGCGTAACGATCCGCGGCTGCGCGTTCGTTCCAACGCACGACAGACGGCAACAACATCGCGATCGCCTCGCCGTGCGCAGTGCCGTAACGCGCCGTCAACGGATTCGCACAAGCGTGCGTCGCGCCAAGCATCGAGTTTTCAATTGCCACTCCCGCATAGAACGCGCCCAACTGCATCGCGCCGCGCGCTGCCAAATCACCCGGCTGCGTCAACACACGCTCGTAATTTCCGTCGAGCAGTTGCCACGCTTCGCGCGAAAAGATCTCAGATAACGGCGTGCGTTTCGTCGTGACGTAAGTCTCAACCGCGTGCGCGATCGCGTCGAAGCCCGCGCTCGCCGTGACACTGCGCGGCTGCGACACCGTCAACTCCGGATCGAGCAAGGCCACGCGGAACGCGGCCTTCGGATCGCCGCAAGCCATCTTCACGTGCGTGTCCGCGTCGGAGATGAGCGCGTAAGTTTGCGCTTCGCTGCCGGTGCCGGCCGTGGTAGGAATCCCGATCATCGGCAGCATCGATTTAGTCGCTTTGCCGAAGCCGCGATAGTCGGCCATGCGGCCGCCATTGGTGAGCAGGAAGTTGATGCCTTTGGCGCAGTCCATCGAACTGCCGCCGCCGAGGCCGATTATGGAATCGATGTACTGCGCAGCGACGAAAGCGTGGCCCGCTTCGATCATGCGCGTGTCAGGATTCGCTTCGAAGTCGTGAAAGCAGATGACCTCAACGCCCTGCGCGCGCAAAGGCGTCAACGCTTCATCGACGTGTCCGGAAGCGACGAGCCCGCGATCGGCAACAAGCAGCGTGCGACGGAATCCGAGTTCGACTGCCAGCTTCCCAAGTTCGTTGATAGCACCCGCACCGAAGATGACGCGGGTGCGCGGTTGGAAATCAAAACTTCGCATCTTGTTTTCGCCACAAAGAAGCACAAGAAGCACAAAAACAGTCCTGTGCCTCTTGTGCCTTTTCGTGGCCTACGTTCTAGTTTCGCGCGGTTGACGTTTTCGCGCCGCCCGATTCAGCGAGCGCATAAAGCTGATTGCGATTCGAGATGAACAACGTTCCATGCGCCGGTACGGCCGACGAGTAGACGGAACTACCCATGTTGATCTCGCCGATCACTTTTTTCGTCTTGCCTTCCTGCAGGATCACGACGTCGCCATCTTCATCGCCGAGATAGATCTTGCCGTCAACGAGCATCGGCGAAGCCCAAACAGCGGCGAACAGATCGTGTGTCCAGTAGACCTCGCCGGTCTTCGCATCGAGTGCGTGCAGAAAACCACTGAAGTCTGCCTGGTAAACAATGCCGTCTTTGATTGCGGGCGTCGAAATCGAACGACGAATCTTGTCGTAATGCCAAACGAGACCCGTCTTCGTGATGTCGCCGCGCTTCGTTGCGTCGATGCAGTACATGTGACCGACGCCTTCACCGTGCTCGGGGTCCTGACCGTTCGAGATGTAAACGCGATCTTCGTAGATGACGGGCGTGCTGATCAGCTCGTTGCGTGTCTTGGGCCACACCGAGTCTTTCGGGTTCGTATCAAACTCCCAAAGCTTCTTGCCGGTCAGCGCCTCGTAACCGCGAATCCAACCATCGCCCTGCCCGTGTACGAGTTGGACCACTCCGCCGATCGTTCCCACAGTCGGCGACGACCACTGCCCGTGCAGAATGCGATCGAACACTGAGTTGTCTTCCCAAACGAGTTTGCCGGTGTTTTTGTTGACTGCGATGATTGCGGGCGCTTTCGGTGACGGAATGTTGACGTGACTTTCGTCCTGACCGTTAGAGGTGCTGACGAAGATCAAGTCGCCGTAGATGACGGGCGAGGAGTTCGCGAGGTTGTGCGGCAGGGAGCCGACTTCCTCCATCATGTCGAACCGCCAAATCACATCGCCGTCGTTTGGGCCTTTGCGTACTTCATCCTGAACGCCGTCATTTTTCCCGTCGCGAAAGCCCTGCGTGTCGAGACACATCAGCTCGGCGCGATTCGAGACGTAGTAAACGCGATTGCCATCGACGAGGGGAGACGAAGCTATGCCTTGATACGGCCAATCGTTGACGCGGCCGGTGGCCAGTTTGTCGTGGACCATCTGCCACATGAACTCACCGTCAGATTCGCGAAACGCCATCAGCACGCCTTTGTCGCCGGTTACTTTCGGATCTCGTAGTCCTTCA
>DASXXL010000507.1:0-4316 GCA_036503085.1 Pyrinomonadaceae bacterium
GTCCTTAGTTCTTTAAAGAAAGATCTCAATTTAAACAAACACACACACCGCGCCACAGATCGCAGTTGTGCAGGCGCCCTACCAGACGACGAAAGTGTGTGTGTCGAACAAACAATTAATCGTGCGCGGTACAAAAACTACGCGCGAGCGCATCCGCGCATAGTCGATCCCGTCGGGTGGGCCACAAAGGCCGAGCAAACGCGCCAGTGGGATGAAGATGTGCGCGAGTGGGAAGCCGCGGAGCGAGTCAGAGCTTCTGAATTAGCTGCTGAAGCGGCACGGCAACGACTTGAACTCGACGCATGGCAGTTACAACGGCAAAACGAGACAACGATCGTGGCCGTCCCAATGGCCTTGCCCCTGTCTTTCGAAACAACTGAACAGCGACAAGCGCGTGAACAACGCGAAGAGCAGCACCGTGAGCTCACGCAACGAGGACAACAGATGTTGGCTGAGATCCGTGCCAGAGTTGAACGGCGAAAACTCCGATCCGGGTGAATGCAAAAAAAAGCGGAGGAAGAGTGAAATGAGCGACGACGCAAATAACAATGACTTAAAACGTTTTGAGTTCACGACCCAAGTCGATCTTGATCGCTTGATACAGAATTGTCGCGCCCATCGTTGGGTGAGCGAGGAGTGTTTTCCTTCGCGCGTGTTGCGCGATCGACCCCATGTGCGACTTGAGAGAGGGCTGCTCGAGACGGTGAGAACCGAAGTGCAAAGCGAACCTGGTCTAAAGCTGCAGGACGTCTTTGAAGATGCGTTGCTGCTATGGCTCAAGGTACGAGAGTACAACGCCGCGGGAATTGATCTGATTCCCACACCGATGCCCATGAACACTTTGTCGATCTGACCGGGAGACGAGTAAATGCCTCGAGGCGACAAAGACGGCTCAATCAGAGAAACGGATTCGGGCTTCATAGTGCGAAAGCGTTATACGGATCTGCACGGAGCTTCGCGCGAAAAGAAGCGCATCGTTGACACGCGAGCGAAGGCTGATCGGGTCCGACGCGAAATCGAAGACGAGATCGCTGGCGAGCTCGCCGGCGTCGATGCTTCTCAACAAGAAATCGTTTCTGAGGTTGCTCGCCTGGTGTGACATCAACCGCAATGCGAACAGCGAGCCGGCTCATCACCTGGCGGCTACTCTTTTGAATCTCAAAAGCGGTCTCGAACGGCTCAAAGAGTGACTGCCCGAACTCGACGGGATCGACATAAAGGACTTTTGCAATCCGGATCGTTTCAGGCCAGCGGCATTTGCGGTATCTGTGGTGAATCGACTGCACACCGGATTGTTGCGCGTAAAAACGGAGATGCAAGAGTACACGTCAGAGTTGGAACAATGAAACAGCTTGTGAATCCGGCGCTACCGGAAAAAGTCACGGACCAACCTGTTATAGAACAGTGGCTCGAAACCATCATCCGGAGAGTTGTGCGCGAAGAATTGCAGACGGCCGCGCACGCAGACGATCAGTTACTGACCGCTGAGCAGGTCGCTGAGATGTTGGGCCTGACCGACGTCCACAGCGTTTACAGGTTGAAGCGTGAGAAAAAGTTACGGGCAATTTACCTCGGCAACAACAGCTTGAGATTCAGGCGCGCGGACGTCCGGCAGTTTATCGAGGAGCGTGCAAGGTGACGACCCGGTTGTTGACGCTAAAAAGAGGTGCTAAGAATGCAGCGGCTTACTGAAGAAAGGGCGGGCTAAGTGAAGGACCGTGAGGCTAAAGGCTTGACTATTCGCGGCCGGGTGCCGAAAATGTACACCCGTAGGAGTCATATAAAGACGGCAGCGGAGATCAAACCAATGGCAAAACGAACCGGCATTAAGAAATTACCGAGCGGACGTTTTCGGGCGCGGTACTTCAAGGGTTACGACACCATCACCGGCAAGCGCGTCTATCCCGCGCGAACCTTCGACACTGAACGCGAGGCGCGCGACTGGTTATCTGGCGAGTGGAACGCGAAAGACTCCAGCAGCGTTGAAGGCCGCGGCGTTACGGTGGCGAAGTACATGGACCACTGGCTAACAACGAAGCTCAAAATAAGAGACAACACGCGACACACTTACGAAGCGACAATAAACCGCTACATTCGACCGACGCTCGGTCGGTTGAAACTGTCGCGCTTGACCGCAAGTGACGTCGAACAGTGGCAGGTCGATCTACTGAAGCGGTTACAGCCAACGACGGTGGCCACAGCCCGCACACTTTTGTATGGCGCGCTGAACAACGCAAAGAAGAAGAACATCATACGCAGCAACGTAGTCGAGGTAACGGAATCGCCAGCGCACGGCACGAGCAAACCGAAGCGGTACGCGTTGACGATCGAAGAGGCGTTAAGATTCCTGGAAACGTGTCAAGGTTCAGAGTTCGGGTTGTTCTTCGAATTGATGCTCACCTGTGGTCTCAGGCCGGAAGAGGCGCTCGGCGTCCGGTGGGCTGACATTGACCTCAGTGGCTCTCGAGGCGTGATGCGCATTCAACAGGTTATTCATCGTGTGAAAGGGGGCGGGTGGAAGCTCGAAGCACCCAAAACCACAAATAGTGAACGCACGATAGTCATTCCGAACGACCTGACCGCCAAGCTGACAGACCATCGCAAAGTGCAGCTTGAGAAGCAGCTAAAGGCCGGTCCATATTGGCAAGCCCACGATCTTGTATTCTGTGATCCGAGTGGCGAGCCTTTGGGGTATGTGCGGGTGTACCGCTGGTTCAAGAAAGTTGCGTTGAAACACGCGGAGCTGCCGCAGCGCGTTAAGCCTTACGACCTGCGTCATGCTTTCGTTACGTTCTCGTTGATTGCGGGTGTTGACGCCAAGACCGTCTCCCGCGAAGCTGGACACGCGAAGGTTGCCTTTACGCTGGATCGCTACGGAGACGTGCTGGAGGAAATGCACGTGACAGCAACTGATAAACGGGAAGAGCTAATGAAGAGTCGCACGAAGGCGGGCCAGTATGGTCGCTGAGAGGTTTTTGCGCGTTTTTTGCGCGTACCTAAGCGAAAACATCATGGTTTTACTGAGTATTTCGCGCTTGAAAGAACATTCTTCATTTTTCTTTCGTCCTTTTGTGAGGCGCGCAGAAGCGCGCGGTTTGTGGTTAAAACGCGCCTATCATACATCCTTTGTCAATATCGCCCAGAAATCCGCCTAACATCCGTCGAATCCCCGCTCCGAAAAGTGTTGGCCGCGGTTTAACGCTCGTGGTACTATGGCCTTGCCTCATCCGGCCCCTCGGAAACCCCGAATGCTCAAACCCCTTCTCGTATCCCTGCTCGTCTTCGTCTCCGCAGTCGCGGCTAACGGTCAGTCTACCTACCAGATCGACAACTTCGACCTGCCCAACGCAGTCCAGATTCACACGCCCAAAGCCGACTCCAAAAACCAGCCCAAGCGACTGCTCCGGCTGACCTCGATGCCTATCAATCCCTCGCTCGCCGGCTTCACGACCGGAAGCTCCGACATCGACAATTTCATCGTCGAATCCGGCAAGCGCAACGCCGTCGACCCGCTGCTGCTTTACTCAATCATGCACCAGGAATCGAGCTTCAAAGCGCGCGCGATCTCCAACAAAGGCGCGCGCGGTCTGATGCAATTGATGCCGCCGACCGCGGTCCGCTTTGGCGTCACGAACATTTGGGATCCGAAGCAGAACATCGAAGGCGGCGCGCGTTACATGCGTTTTTTGCTGGACCTGTTTGAGGGCGACGTGACGCTCGCGCTCGCGGGTTACAACGCCGGCGAAGGCGCGGTGCTGAAGTACGGCAATCGAGTGCCGCCTTACAGCGAGACGCAGGAATACGTGCGTCGCATAGGCCGGCGCTACAACCTGATTCGCGATCCACAGGCGGCAGCCAACGCCACGCAACTCAGCAAAGAAGAGCTCGCAGCGGCGAAGCAGAAGGACGCGACGCCGCTGAACGTTTACGAGCGCAGCGTCTTCATGACCCGACTGCCAGACGGTCGCTTACAGCTAGTGAGTCAATAGTAAAAACCCAAGATTCAGGACCTCGACGGGGCGGAACCTTTGATGGTTGCCGCCTCGTTTGTATTACACTGGCCTCGATTCACTCGAATCTGGAAAGTGAGAACTCAATGACCTGTTCGGTCTGCGGAGCATACGTTACCCCGAGTGTTCGTTTTTGTTCGAACTGCGGCGCGCCTGTCGATACCGAACAGACGCGCATCGCGCGGCTGCAATCGCGGGCTCTCGAAACCAGCGGCGACTCGGATCTCGAGCACACGGTCTTCACCGTGCGGCCCACGATGATCTTCATCAAAGCCGGTTACGCACTCGCAGTCCTCGGCGGCATTG
>DASXXL010000508.1:0-1608 GCA_036503085.1 Pyrinomonadaceae bacterium
TGCAGGCGAGACGCCTGCGGTCCCGGTAGAAAAGACAAAACTTTTACGCAAGCCGCTTGAGCTTCGATGAATGAGTGAGGCATCATTCAGTGGCAGACGATTATGCGTTCCGCTCGAACACTGAACAGCAGCACGAAAACCGCAGGCGGCGATAAGCGCGAGGCGATCTCGCGCGCCGCCATCCGCGTGTTCGCACACAACGGTTATTTCAATTCGAAAGTCGCCGACATCGCGCGTGAAGCCGGCGTCGCCGACGGCACGGTCTATCTCTACTTCAAAAGCAAAGAGGAAATCCTCCACTCAATTTTCGACCGCGGCGTCGACGACGCGCTCACCGCGGCGCGCGCGCAGATAAAAGAGATTTCGGATCCGCGCGAGAAGCTGCGTCGCATCGCTTTATTGCATCTCGAAAGATTAGGCGCCGATCGCGATCTTGCGGTCGTATTCCAAGTGGAGTTGCGCGGCTCGACGAAGTTTATGGAAGAGTTTTCCGCCGCCGGTTTTGCCGAATATCTCGAGCTGATTCGTTCGACTTTTGAAGAAGGACAACGAGCGGGCGTCTTTCGCCGTGACCTCAACGCGAAAGTGGTCGCCAAAATTCTGTTTGGCGCGCTCGACGAAATGGCGACCAATTGGATCCTCTCCAAGCGCCGCTACAAACTCGCGCCGATGGCCGATCAAGTCCTCGACATTTTTCTTAACGGAGTTGAAGTATCGTGAACCATGTGGCCGCTGAAATCGATGTAGCGCGGCCGCCTGCGACAGTTCGCCGGCCGCTTGCCCCGGGCGAACCGGCGACGCTGATCGACGTTTTCAAGCGTGCGGTGCGCGCGCACAATCGTCCCGACGCTTTGAACTACAAGCACGGCGGTCAATGGGTAGCGCTGTCGTCCGATGAAATGCTGACGCGCACGAAGCACGTCGCGGCCGGACTCTATGCGATCGGAATTCGTCACGGCGATCGCGTCGCGTTGCTCTCGGACAGTCGCGTGGAATGGACTTTGACCGATGCGGGTTGTCTCTTCGCCGGCGCTGTCGACGTGCCGATTTACCCGACGCTGACGCCGCCGCAGGTCCGTTACATCCTGCAAGACTCGGGCGCGAGTGCGTTGTTTCTCGCGAACCGCGAAAAGTTTGTCGAGTTGCAAGAGGTACTCGGCGAGTGTGCGCAGCTCAAGCACGTTGTGTTTTTTGATGAGGAAGGTGTTGGCGCGGCGGATGGTCTGACTTTGGCGCGCGTCGAAGAGATGGGGCGCGAGTTGTTGAAACGCGATCCCGATCTGGTCGATCGACTTGTCGCTGAAACAACACCCGAAGATCTCGCCACCATCATCTACACTTCGGGAACGACCGGCGAGCCGAAAGGCGTGATGCTCACGCACGCGAATCTCGTTTCTAATTTGATCGACTCGTCAGGACATCTCGAAGTCGGTGAGCAGGACACAGTGCTTTCGGTGTTGCCGTTGTCGCACGTCTTTGAGCGACAGGCGATGTACATGTATCTGCATCACGGCATCGGCGTTTATTTTGCGGAGTCGTTGCAGGCAGTGGGCGCAAACCTGAAAGAAGTGCGCCCGACGATACTCGTCGGCGTGCCGCGGTTGTTTG
>DASXXL010000509.1:0-3075 GCA_036503085.1 Pyrinomonadaceae bacterium
GCGAACTTGAATTGTACGATCCCCCAATCCCGTAGCAGAGGTATCCGATGACGAAATTGTTTTTAGTACTTGTAATTCTTGGCGTCACCTTCCTTCCCGCTCTGGCTCAGGATCAACCAGCCGCACAACCCACGGCATCGCCAACCGCCGAAGATCAGGAGAAGGAAAAAGCCGAGCGCGAGAAGAACGCGTACCGGCTGCTCGAGCAGGTGATCGATGAGGCGCAATCGCTGAGACTGCCCGAGAATCGCGTGCGCGTGCAGATAGTCGCGGGAGATCTGCTCTGGGACAGCAATCAGGGGCGCGCGCGCTCGCTCTTTACGATGGCCGCCGAGGGCGTGGCCGAGTTGAACCGCAATCAGCAGAACGCGAACAACCGACGCGGCGGCGGACCGCCGAATCGTACGTTTCAACTGCGTCAGGAATTAGTACTCGCCGCTGCGCGTCACGACGCGCAACTCGCGTATCAACTGCTCGCTTCAACCAAACCACCGGCTACGATCGAACTCGATCAGAATGCGCGCAATCGCATTCAGCTCACGCCTGACGACAATCTCGAACAAGCTTTGTTGGGACGCGTGGCCGCGCTCGATCCAAAGTTCGCGGCGACCAACGCCGAGCAGATGATGGACAAGGGAACGTTTCCGCGCACGCTCCCGGAGGTGCTGACGCAACTGCAAAAACAGGATGCCGACGCCGCGGCGAAGCTCGCCAACAAGACCGTCAAGAAACTCGAAGGCGCGAATCTGTTGAGCAACAACGAAGCCGCTAACCTCGCGCAGATGTTGATAATGTCCGGCCCACGTCCGGCAAACGCCAGCGCGGACACGACAAACACTAACACCAACACGACCACACAAAGCCCGCAGATGGGACGTGCGCCGGTGTTGGACCAGAGCGCTTACGTCGACCTGCTGAGCAACGTTGTCGATCTGGCCCTGAAAGCGACTGCCGCCAATCAAGGGACTCAACATCCCGTTGCGACACTGCGTCGCGGAGTCACAACCGTCATGGGCAGCAATACCCAGTCACAACCGACTGACGAGCAAATCGAACAGAACGGCGCGCGACGTTTGTTAGCGAGTCTGCAAATGAACCTGCCGCTGGTGGACCAATATCTGCCCGGGAAAGCTGCTCAGGTGCGACAGAAACTTTCCGAGCTCGGCATGAGCGGTGCTAACTCGCAAATGAATTTCATGCAGACGATGAATGCGCTGCAAGGCGATCCAACCGCGGATGCGCTGGTCCAGGCCGCGGCCACAGCGCCGCCGCAGATGCAATCGCGTCTCTACCAGCAAGCGGCCTACAAGGCATTGGACGAAGGCGACACCACGCGCGCGCGGCAGATCGCGACCGACCACTTGCAAGCGAACATGCGCGACAGCGTGATGCAGCGGATCGATTTTCGTGAGATGACGGCAAAAGCCGACGGCGCTCGTCTCGAAGACATTCGGCAAATGGTTGCGCGTGCGCAGTCTGATGACGATAAGCTCAGTCTGTTGCTCCAGTTTGCCAGCGACGCACAGAAGACGAATCCGAAACTGGCGAACCAGTTGTTGGAAGAAGCCAGACAGATGACGAGCCGCCGCGCGACGGGTTACGACCAGTTCGAACAGCAACTCAGAGTCGCGCGTGCGTTTGTTACCGTCGATCCGGCGCGCAGCTTTGAAGTTTTCGATGCGGGCATCAGCCAGCTCAACGAATTGTTCCAGGCTGCCGCGGTGCTGAACGGTTTTGAATTGAACGTGTTTCGCGACGGCGAACTGTCGATGCAAGCCGGGAGCGGATTGACGAACATGGTCAATCGCTACGGCCAGGAGCTGGCGCAATTCGCGCGCAGCGACTTCGAACGTTCGGAAACGCTCGCCGGGCATTTTGCGCTCAGCGAACCGCGCATCATGGTGCGCCTGGCGATCGTGCAGGGCTTGCTTGGAGCCAGACCAACGTTTGGCCAGCCGGCGCCTATTCGCCTGTTTCGCAACTAGTAAGGCCAAGGAATGCTTCGGTTCTTTTTTCGGTTGGGCATCTTTGGTCTTTTTCTGCTAAGTGCCCTTGATTCTTCTTATTTCGTCCTGCCTCTCGGCAACGATTTGTTGCTGATCGCGCTGGTGAGTTCAGGTAGAAGCAGTCTGAAATGGATCGGCTATGTGCTTGTGTCGGCGGTGGGCTCGCTGGTGGGCGCGTTTCTGGTCGATGCAACAATGCGCAAAGCCGGTGAAAAAGGACTCGAGCGATTCATGAGTCCGCGCAAGATCGAGAGATTCAAATGCAAGCTCGAAAACAAAGCGGGAATCGGTGTCTTTATCGCTGCGGTGCTGCCGCCACCGTTTCCGTTCACGCCCGTCTTGATGACGGCTTCGGCGTTGCAGTCTCCACGGCGAACAGTATTCCTTTCGTTATTCGTAGGCCGGTTGGTGAGGTTCACAATTGAGGCATTGCTGGCCCTCTATTTTGGGCGGAAACTGATCACGTTGCTTCGATCTGACGCGGTGACTTACACGGTCTACGGACTGGTGGCGCTGGGTGTCGTTTTGAGCACATTGTCAGTGATTACTTGGTTGCGGCGGAAGTGAGCGGGAGAGTAGAATCCCGTGGCAAAAACCTCCTGAAGGGAGCCGCAGCATGCCAGAGAGACGTGGCGTCCAGGCCACCGACGAAATAAAAGCAGAATGGGCGTTTGCTTACAAAGTCTACCTCAGGGCGCCAGGCGACCGCTTTGACAAGAAGAAAGATCGAACCGCCCGCATCGATTATGTAGCCCAGGAAATGAAACTAACGCGCAAGCAGGCAAAACGACGAATAAGAAACTACGAAGCCTGGCAACGAAACATTAAAAAAGGTATCGCCAACCCCTAGCCCGGAGATCACTTAGCCTGGAGATCCGCTCTTCCGTGTAAACTCAGTTCTTGCAGTACTCCCGTTACGCGGATTGCAATTTCCTGGTCCAATTCACCAATTCCTGGAGCAGTTGCCGGATTAATTTCTTCGCGGTTTCGTCTGTCAATGTGCCGTGCTCGTCGAAATGCTGGTGCGCGTTTGCGAGCATCACTTCGGGTTGATTGACCGGGTACATGT
>DASXXL010000510.1:0-4872 GCA_036503085.1 Pyrinomonadaceae bacterium
ACGGTTTCTTTGGCGTTAGTGAAGAAGAAGCAAACCGTGGGCGTCTGACTACGAAGGATCAAATGACTCTCGCGTTAATCTCACCGTTCGCCGAGCAGAATCTCGAAGTCGAGGTCAACTCCTTCTTCGCCGGCGGCAGCAGCATTGAGGGCTCAATCGTGCGCTCCTTTTCTTTATCTCAACCCGGCGAACCTGCGCTTCGTGCCCAACAACGGCCGCTATGAAACGGCGCTTGAAATTCAGGGCGCGCTCTTTGGCGACAACGGCTCCATAGCGAACAAGGTCAAACACGACATCGTGCTGAGCCTCGGTGAGAACGAATACCAGCAGGCGATGCGCGACGGTTTGCCTGATGCGGTCCGTCTCCGTTTCGACATGCCGGCGAAAAAACCGGGTTCGTATCTAGTGCGCATCGCGGTGCGCGACCGGACGTCCGCGAAGATCGGTTCGGCGGGGCAGTTCCTCGACGTGCCGGATCTGAACAACAAACAACTCGCGGTGTCGGGCATTGTGTTGCGCAGCGCCGCGGCAGCGACCACGCCGGCGACTGTGATGGCCACGCCGCCGGGCCGGCGTTTTCCGCTCAACTCCGATCTTTACTCCGCGTTCTTTATTTATAATGCGACGCCAAACCTGGTGCTGCGAACCAAGCTGTTCCGCGACGGTAAAGTCGTGAAAGCGATCGCCGAGCAGCCCATCGACGTGACGAACAAAGATGCGCTCGGACGCAGCTTGATCACGAACGTGATGCGACTCACGCCCGATCTCGAACCGGGCGACTACTATCTGCAAGTGGTGATTACGGACAAAGCAGCTAAAGACAAACGGACTGCGGTGACGCAGTGGGTCGACTTCGAAGTCGTAAAGTAATTTGCAAGGAGAATTCCCATGAAGAGAGTAAGCCTCGCCATTTTTTTATCGCTCTCTACTCTGCTGCCGGCGTTGGGCCAGACGACGACCCAACGTCACGACGAGAAGGACGATGTCGTAAAAATCACGACGAACCTCGTTCAGGTTGATGCTGTCGTTACGAAGGACGGCAAACCCGTTACGAATCTGACTGCCGACGATTTCGAGCTTTACGAAGACGGGCGCAAGCAAACAATCACGAGCTTCGCCTTTATCTCAAACGTCGCCAACGGTGCGCCCAAACCCGACGCGCCGAAGCGTGACAAAGCGGCCGCTGACGCACCGCCGGTCGCGCCGATACAGCGCGACGTCGCACGACGCACGATGGCTATCGTAGTCGATGACCTGGGAATGTCTGCCGAGAGCATGAACCAGGTAAGAAAGCGGCTTCGCACCTTCGTCGCCGAAGAACTGCAGCCAAACGATCTGGTCGCGATTATTCGCACCGGCAGCGATGTCGGTGCGCTGCAACAGTTCACGAACGACAAGCGGATGCTGAATCGCGCGGTGGACCAGTTGCGCTGGAATGTATGCAGCCGCATGGGCTTGACAGTCATTCAGCCGGTCGAAGCTTTGAGTGGAAACGCTTGTTACTACGACAGTCTGACGCCGACGATGAAATCCTTGCGCTTTATCCTCGACTCAATGGGACGATTGCCCGGCCGCAAGTCGATGATCTTCATGTCCGACACCCTGCCGATCATGAAAGACGATTGGAACGGCACCGGTATACCTCCGGTTAACGATGCCAATAAAGTCGGAATGCCGAAGGTCGACAATTTCGATCCGGTCGCGGTTGGCGCTAACGTCACAAATATGGGCGGCTGGTTGCGCCGCCTCGCCGAAACGGCGATCCGCTCTTCGGTGGTGATCTATTCCGTCGACACGCAAGGTCTGCAATACACGGGCATCGCAGCAAGCGATTCGGTTAACGAAGCGTTGCCGCAAAAAATCCCTTCGTTCAGCGGCGTGGTGACTGACCGTTCTCGGATGCTGCAAATGAACCGCGAAGGCAGCGAACGTTTGGCGAAACAAACCGGCGGCTTCCAGGTTCACAACTCCAACGACTTTCAACTCGATCGCATCCTCGAAGATCAGAGTGGCTATTACCTGCTCGGCTATCGCCCGACTGAAGAAACATTCAATCGCCAGTTTCATCAGATCAAAGCGAAGGTAAAACGATCGGGCCTGACGCTGCGCACGCGTTTTGGCTTTTGGGGCGTCAGCGAAGAAGACACGAACCGCTCGCGTCTGTCGGCCCAGGACGAAACGACGCTGGCGTTGATCTCACCGTTCGCCGCGCAGGATCTTGAAGTCGGTTTGAACGCGTTCTTTTCAAACGGCAAAACCGAAGGCTCGATCGTGCGGTCGTTTATTTACCTGAATCCGAAGAACCTTTCGTTCGTGCCGGCCAACGGTCGTTATGAAACCGCGGTCGAAGTCCACGGCGTGCTGTTCGGGGATAACGGCGCGATCGCTGAAAGAGTCAAACACGATATCGTGCTGAGTCTCGGCGAGAGCGAGTATCAACAAGCAATGCGCGATGGTTTGCCTGACGCCGTACGCTTGCGGTTCGACATGACCGCGAAGCAGCCAGGTTCATATCAGGTGCGCGTTGCAGTACGCGACCGAACGTCGGCGAAGCTCGGTTCAGCAGGGCAGTTCGTTGACGTGCCCGATCTGAACAAGAAACGCGTTGCGTTGTCGGGCATTGTGCTGCGGCGCACGGGTGGGGCGGCGCAAGCAGCGGTGATGGCGAATCCACCTGATCGACGCTTTCAGGCCAACTCCGATCTGTACGCCAGCTTCGTTGTTTACAATCCAACGCCCGGTCTCACGATGCAAACCAAGTTGTTTCGTGACGGGAAGCCGGTGACTGTCAACCCGCCTGTTCCGATCGAGATCAAGGAGGACGATTCGGCACGGAAGTTACTGACGGATGCTATACGCTTGCCTGCGGAGCTCGAGCCTGGCGATTACTATCTTCAAGTCGCGGTTATCGACACCACGACAAAAGACAAACGGCCTGCGGCATCGCAGTGGGTCCACTTTGAGATCGTGAAGTGAGAGGGCTGAAGTGAAGCCCCTTGTCTCTCCCTAACGCGTGGCAACGCAAAGGAGAACACCCGATGAACAACAGAGTAACGCTCGCCGTGTTACTGTCGTTTTGTACTCTCCTGCCCGTCCTGGGCCAAACGACGCCCGTGGACGACAAAGACGACGTCGTTCGCATCACCACCAACCTGGTCCAAATCGATGTAGTCGTCACTAAAGACGGCAAGCCCGTGCCGAATCTCAAGGCCGAGGATTTCGAGCTCTACGAAGACGGTCACCGGCAAACGATCACCAGCTTTGCGTTTGTTTCGAACGTGGCCAACGCGGCCACGACTCCGGCGAAATCTCCCGAAACCAAAAACGGCGCGTTCGTTCCACCCGCGCCCATCAAACGCGACGTTCCGCGCCGGACGCTCGCGATCGTCGTTGACGACCTCGGTCTTTCGGCGGAGAGCATGTCTTCGGTCCGGCGTTCGGTGCGGAAGTTTGTCGCCGAACAGATGCAGCCGGACGATCTCGTCGCGATTCTGCGCACCGGCACGCAGGTCGGTGCGTTACAGCAGTTCACCAACGACAAGCGTTTGCTCAATCGCGCGGTGGACCAGTTGCGCTGGAATTTGTGCAGTCGAGTGGGCGTAAATGTGATAACCGCGGCCGGACAACCGCGCTACACAGGTTGCCCGTTCTCTTACGGCAGCACGCTCGGCTCGCTGCGTGCGATCGTCGACGCGATGGGCGAGCTCCCGGGACGCAAGTCGCTCGTCCTTATGTCAGACAGTATTCCGATTCAGAATCAGGAACTGGAACCATACGATTACGAGAACGTGCCCCAAGGAGCGGGAGACGATTGGATTTACCGGCGCGGGCTCAACAAGATCGCGGAACGCGCGATTCGCAATTCGGTTGTGATCTACTCAGTCGATACGCAGGGACTGCAAGTGCTTGGTCCAACCGCGGCGGATAGTTTCAGCGGCAATATTCGTGCGGCTGGCCCGCAGATGCAGAACATTTTGGCGACACGCTCGCGTCTCTTGCAGGACCGTCGCGCCGGCGGCGACATGCTCGCGCGACAAACCGGCGGCTTTCAGATCCGCAACTCAAACGACTTTGGCCTGGACCGCATCATGCAGGACCAGAGCGGCTATTACCTGCTCGGCTATCGGCCCACCGATGAAACCTTCAACAAGCGCTTTCATCACATCAAGGCGAAGCTCAAGAAGTCCGGCTTGAGCGTGAGAACGCGTAACGGTTTCTACGGCGTTAGCGAAGAGGACGTGAAGCTGAAGCTGCCGTCGCCGCAACGGATGACCAATCTCGCGTTGATGTCGCCGCTGCGAGCGCAACAGCTCGAATTCGAGTTGGCCTCTTTTTTCACCAACGACAAAACGCAGGGCTCGTTTATTCGCTCCTTCATCTATATCGATGCGGCGAACCTGAGTTTCAAGCCAGTGGCAGACCGGCAGGAAACCTCGCTTGAAATTCATGGCGTGGTTTTTGGAGACAACGGCGTTCCAGTAGAACAAGTGACCCACGGCGTTGGGTTGAGTTTGAAGAAGGACGAATACGAACAGGCCATGCGCGACGGGCTGCGGCTGAGGTTCGACATGCCGGTGAGGCGGCCGGGCGCTTACCAGGTGCGCATCGCGATCAGAGAAGGCTTTGCTTACAAGATCGGTTCGGCGGGCCAGTTCGTTGCTGTGCCGGATCTCGGCAACAAAGAACTCGCGTTGTCGGGAGTTGTGCTGCAAACCGTCGCCGATCCGGCTGCGGGAAATGCGCCGTTATCGAGTCCCGCGCTGCGCCGTTACCGGGCCAACTCCGATATCTACTTCGCGTTTGCTGTTTACAACGGCTCGTCAAACATGACGATGCAAACAAAACTGTTTCGTGACGGAAAGAGTGTTAAAT
>DASXXL010000511.1:0-6112 GCA_036503085.1 Pyrinomonadaceae bacterium
CTTTCGAGCGCTATTTTCCTAACGAAACCCTGCGCATGATCATTCGGCAACCATTGCAGTTGACCGAAACGACGAACAAGTTTGACTTGGTGATCAATGTGGCCGGCGGCGGACCGGCGGGCCAGGCGGGCGCAATCCGTCACGGTATCACGCGCGCGCTGATCGAGTATGATGGCGACTTGCGGCCGGCCCTCAAACACGCCGGTCTCGTGACACGCGATCCACGCATCAAGGAAAGAAAGAAGTACGGACAGAAGGGCGCACGCAAACGCTTCCAATTTTCGAAGCGCTAATTTTGCAAATCCATTGTCGCGGTCCGATTGGTTGCTTCTGAGACAAGTCGAGCGGCTGCGGCGAGTACATTAAACCAATTGACGAGAAGGAGACTTACGGTTTGGTTTCGGTAACCATGAAAGAACTGCTGGAGGCCGGTGTTCACTTCGGCCACCAGGTAAGACGCTGGAACCCGAAGATGAAGGAATACATCTTCGGCGAGCGTAATGGCATTTACATCATCGACCTGCAAAAAACGCAGCGCATGTTTCGCGAAGCCATCGGCTTCGTCACCAACATCATCGCGGAAGACAAAGGCAAAACGGTTCTTTTCGTCGGCACTAAGCGACAGGCGCAGGACGCGATTCGTGAAGAAGCCGAACGCTCTGGACAGTATTACGTGAACCAACGCTGGCTCGGCGGCCTGCTCACAAACTTCCAGACCGTGCAGAAGTCGATTAAGCGGCTCAAAGATCTCGAGAGCATGCAGACTGACGGCCGCTACGAAAAGCTCACGAAGAAAGAACGCATCAAACTCGACCGCGAACGCGAGAGTCTCAACAAAAACCTGTCGGGCATCAAGATGATGAATCGCCTGCCGGACATAGTGTTCATCATCGACGTGAAGAAGGAAGAGATCGCCGTTGCCGAAGCTAACCGTCTCGGCATTCCGATCGTCGCAGTCGTCGATACGAACTGTTCGCCCGAAGGCATCGATTACGTTATTCCCGGAAACGATGACGCGTTACGCGCCGTGCGGCTCTTCGCTTCACGCATCGCGGACGCGATTGTCGAAGGCAATCAGATTGCTACCGAAGGCGGTGTAGTCAGCCCGGGACCGGACGACGAATCAGGAGAAGGTGGTGCGGGCGAAGCGGGAGAAGCCGCCGCGGCAGAGTTTGGTTCCCGCGGTGAAGAGGCCGGCAACGGCGAGGAGGCGCAATCCGAATCCACGACCACGGCAAGCGCGCCGGAGACTGAAGAGGCGCCCGATGAGAGCCCTGAGTCAGTCGTGGCCGCGAGCTAAGCGACATCCCGGACTTTAGGTGAGCGCAGCCTTCAAGCGGACCAACCGCCGGGCTGCGTTTTTCATTGAAGACAAATAATTTTAGTACTCGGAGAAATTGGTAATCATGGCTGAGATAACAGCAGCGGCAGTAAAACAGCTTCGGGAAAAGACCGGGGCCGGAATGATGGAGTGCAAGAATGCGCTCGTCGAATCAAGTGGCAACGAAGAGCGCGCGATCGAGATTCTGCGTGAACGTGGTTTGGCGTCGGCGAAGAAGCGCGAAGGCCGTATCGCCGCCGAGGGAATCGTCGGTTCCTACATTCACATGGGCGGCAAAGTCGGCGTGCTCGTCGAGCTGAACTGCGAGACCGACTTCGTCGCGCGCGGCGATGAGTTTCAGCAGTTGGTGAAAGACATCGCTATGCACATCGCGGCTGCCGAGCCGCGCTACGTGACGCGGGAAGATGTCCCGGCGGACGTGCTCGACAAAGAACGCGAGATCGCGCGCGCCCAGGCGAAGAACGATCCCAAGATGGCAAACAAGCCCGAGCAGGTGATCGAGAAGATCGTCGAAGGCCGCTTGAACAAGTTCTACGAAGAAACGGTGCTGTTGGACCAGCCCTTTGTGAAGGCACCCGAGAAGACGGTCGGCGAGTTGGTAACTGAAAAGACCGCGAAGACCGGCGAGCGCATTGCCGTGCGCCGCTTCACTCGTTACAAAATGGGCGAAGGCCTGGAAAAGAAGAATGAAGATTTTGGTAACGAAGTAGCATCGATGCTCGGATGAAAACTGACGGTTCCAATCTGGCTTACCGCCGCGTCCTGCTCAAGATCTCCGGCGAGGCGTTGATGGGCGAACAGGCCTACGGCATCGACGTCAATGTCGCACGCAGCGTCGCCGAAGAACTAAGAGCCGTTTATCAACTCGGCGTGCAAGTCGCGGTGGTGGTCGGCGGCGGCAACATCTTTCGCGGCGTTTCCAAGAGCGCCGGAAACATGGATCGCGCCTCGGCCGACTACATCGGCATGCTCGCCACCGTGATGAACGGCGTGGTCCTGCAGGATGCGCTCGAGAAGGCCGGCGTCGACACGCGCGTGCTTTCGGCGATCGACATCCCGCAACTCGCGGAACCGTTTATTCGCCGTCGTGCCGTGCGGCATCTTGAAAAAGGCCGCGTCGTGATCTTTGCGGCCGGCACCGGCAATCCTTATTTCACCACCGACTCAGCCGCGGCTTTGCGTGCGCTGGAGATCAGGGCTGACGTGATCATGAAGGCCACGAAAGTCGACGGTGTATATTCGGCCGATCCGATGATGGACGCTACCGCCGAGCGCTACAACGAGATCACTTTCCGCCAGGTGCTCGAACGCGAGCTCAAAGTGATGGACGCGTCGGCCATCTCGCTTTGCATGGATAACAATCTCCCCATTATCGTGTTTAATATGCGCGAGCCCGGAAACATCAGACGCGTCGTCATGGGCGAAATCGGAGTCGGAACCAGGGTCGGGTAAACTATCCTTTCAGCGGAGTCGAGCGAAATGAGTGAAAAAGACGTAATCAAAGAAACGCGACCGCGAATGGAAACAGTCATCGACGACTTTCGGCGCAGGCTCGCCGCAATTCGCACGGGCCGCGCGGCCGTGAGTCTGCTGGACACCGTGATGGTTGACTACTACGGCACGATGACGCCCTTGAACCAAATGGCTTCAGTGCACGCGCCCGAGCCGCAGATGCTGACGGTGCAGCCGTGGGACCAGACGCAAATCAGCGCCATCGAGAAAGCGATCCGCGCCGCCGACCTCGGTTTGAATCCTTCGAACGACGGCAAGCTCGTGCGCATTCCGATTCCCGCGTTGACCGAAGAACGACGCCGGCAACTCGCTAAACAAGTCCACGACGTCGCCGAAGATCATCGCACTGCGGTGCGCAACATACGCCGGGACGCGAACGATCGACTCAAGAAGATGTTGAAGGACAAGACAATCTCCGAGGACGCCGAACGCGACGCACTCGACGAAATTCAGAAGCTCACTAATTCCTACATCACTAAAATCGACGAACTCTCGAAATCCAAAGAGCAGGAAATCATGAGCGTGTAGCTTTTCAAACTCCCATGACTCATTCACGCTTGTCAGCGTTGGGTCTACTCCTCGCAGTTCTTCTCTGCTTTCAAACGGCCCACGCACAGCAGACCAATTCTCCTAACGACAATCAGGCCGCGGCCGACGCAGCGCTGCGCGATAAAGCGTACAAGCTGCTCGACTCGCTTTCCGAACAACTCAGCTCGTTACAGTCAGCGGAAAACCGTGCGCGCATCGGCTCGAACATCGCCGAATCAATCTGGTCGCACGACGAGAAACACGCGCGCGATCTCTTCGCGCTGGTCGCGGAGGACATCAAGCTCGGCTTGCAACAAACAAAAGAGAAGCCGGAGTTGAGATGGACCTTCGAAGTCTTTCGGAAGTTGCGGCAGGACAATGTCGAGCGGATCGCGAAACACGATCCGGAGTTGGCGCTCGCGTTCCTCAAAGAAACATTGCCCTCACTCATTGAAGCGGCGCCCCGACGGCCCGATGGCGAGGTCCCAGTCGAATTGATGCGCGGCGAACATGACGAGGAACTACGGCTGGCAACAAAAATCGGCCCGCGCAATGCCGAAGTCGCGGTCCAACTGGCGCGGCAATCGCTCGAGCAGGGCTTGTCGAACGGGCTGCTGATGTTGCTGATTAGACTGAGCCAGAAGAAGCGAGAGCAGACGCAACTCCTCTATAAAGACATCGTGCAGAAGGTCCGCGAGGATGACTTCCATACCTATTACCCTTCGATCGCTTTCGCGATGCAACTGGTCGAACATTTCACGCCGCCCGCCGCGGATGAGACTACTTACCGAGAACTGATCGACATCATGCTCGCAAAGGCGATCGCTAAGGGTTGTGCCGGGCGATCTGTCGAACGCGAAGAGCAGGAAAACATCTGCGTTTATATCGGCGCGCTTGTACCGTTGATGGAGAAATACAATCCGGGTCAGGCCCGGCGACTGAGAGCGTGGACGCCGCAACGCGACTACAACACAGACACGACTCACTCCTACTCGGAATTGAACTACCTCTATGAATACGGCACCGTCGATGAAGTGCTGGCGCTGCGCTCGAAGTACCCTACGCTGGACAGTGAGATCCTGAGACGCGCGATATCGAAGGCGGAAGCCGAAGGAGACATCGAACGCGCGCAAAAACTCGCCAGCACTTACAGTGGCAGTCCGGAAGCCCAGCAATCCCTGAAAGAGCAGCTCGATGTTTACAACCTTTCGGAAGTGAAGCTGGATGAAGAGTTGGCCAAAGCGGAAAAGGAATGGGTCAATGTGTCTCCGCAGGAACGTGCCGAACGGCTATTGATGGCGGCGGATTTCTTCGCGGTGGGGAATCGAAAGTTTGCTCTTAAATTGCTCGACCGGGCCAACGCCTCGATTGACACTTTCAGTCCCGGCGAGAGACAAACCCGCTTTCAGATCGCTTTGGCCACGATCTATTGCCTGCTAAACGACGATCGCGGTTTTAGCGTGATTGAGTCGTTGTTGCCAAAGCTTAATGATCTTGTTACCGCCGCTACCAAGCTCGATGGCTACGACACGCATTATCTGCGTGATGGCGAGTGGAATATGACAGGGGCAGGCTCTACCGGTGGCCTGCTTACCGTACTGGCCAACAACGCCGGCTCTTTTGCCTGGTGTGATTTCGATCGGGCTGTGAGCTTGGCGGCCCAGTTCGAGAGGGCCGAGATCCGCATGATGGCCCAACTCAAAATCGCCCAGGGAATTCTCGCCGGCCGGCCGAAACCATTTCAGAGGGGTCCTGGTTACTAAACCTACCGGGGGATCGCAAACGCGTCGTCATCTAACTTCTGGTTGAGCTTCACTTCTTTCACGCTGAACTCCGCGAAGAATGCGCCCATCGGCATCTCAAACTTCTGCGAGAAACTCGTCGGCACCAGCACGCCGTCGACTTCCTTAAACTTGCTGTTCTCCGTGCCGAGCGTGAGGCCGTTGTAGTAAATGAGAAACGACATCACGCGGCCGGTTTTCGCGTCGAGATAAAAATCCGTGGTGAAACCCTCGGGATCGACGATACGAAAGCCGCGCTGCTTTTTCTTGTCGGCGATCGCGCTGATCTGGTAGCCGGGTTGATCGAAGCGTGCGAGTGCGCCCCAACCAAACTTCGTCAGCGGCGGCAACGCGACGTTCGGCATCGAGCTGTAAGTCTGCTCGCCGTTGTAGATCTGCTTGAACGTGATCGCGGGCCGCGCGTCGATCTCCATGCGCAACTTGTCGCCGGCGGTCACGAGTGAGAAGCCGCCGGGAATCGATTGCACGCTGTTGGGCGGATAAAGCTGCACCGAACCGCGCAGGATCATGTTCTGCACCGCGCGAAACTTCTCGCCGCCCTGGGCGAGGAACGCCGCGCGCGCGAGATCCTTCGGCGACGTTTCGGACGTAATAGCGATCGCCGCCGGTGCGTCGGCTGCAGGTGTCGTTGCGGGCGCTGCACTACCGTTTGCCGGCTTCGTTGGTTCCTGGGCCAGACTCGTCACGCCAAACAAGATTGCGATTGCCAGCGACGCTAAAGCTGTCTTTCTCATTTCCCCGCCCTTTCAGATCAGAAATTGAAGCGCACTTGCGCGTAGATGCGACGATTACCGGCGCCGGTCGAGCCGCCGCCTGCGCCACCGAAGCCACCAAAACTTCCGCCGAGACCGACCGATTCACCAAAACTGGGTGACGACAAGTTGCCGACCGGCGGGCCGAGATTCACGTGGTTGAAGATATTTTGGAA
>DASXXL010000512.1:0-4987 GCA_036503085.1 Pyrinomonadaceae bacterium
GCGGTAACGGCCGGACTTACTCAGAGGGAAGAGAGTCGCGATTAGAGAGCGACGACCGTGAATTGAGCAGTGATCGTGATCGCCGGAGCGGGATCGAAGAACTGCGGTTTGATGGCGAAGATTGCGGGGAACGTTAACGCCGTGGCACTGTTGGCGCCCACAGCCTTGTTGATGCGTGGTCCACTCAACACCGCACCCGATACCGCGTAAGCACCGAGGCTCGAGTTTGCACCAGCGAATACCCAACGGCCGTTCGCATCCGTGCTGCCACCGACCGTCGGATCGCCAGGCGTAGCATTCGTATCAACACCAGCGGCGAGACTTGCCGGTCGTGCTGCTGGGGTCAAGCCGAAACCTACGTCAGTGTCTTTCAAGCTAAAGCTTGTGGCGCCGGCACCCGCAACGCTGCTCACCATATTGAGTTGGTAACCCACGTTGCTGCGAAGATTGATCGGCACGCTGAGCTTCACGAAGCTATTCGTGTTGCTTGGTCCCAATTCGCCCATATTACCGACGACCGCGAGCGGACTGTTGGCGGTGCCATCGGTGATGATGCTGCCACCTGAATTGCCGGTGAGCGAAACAGCACCGCCGGACGTCAGTTCAACAAAGTTCGAGACGGTTGCGGTCATGGTAACGGAACCGGTGGTCTGCGCGTTGCAGACTGCTCCGCCTAAAAAAAGGGTAGTTAAAACAAGGGCACAAAACAGGCCCTTCCAGGAAGTCGACATTGTGGTTTTTATCCTCCTAATGGGATGGGGTAGGCTCAGGTCGCTTTGAGGGAAACTGAGAGTATTTACAGGAAATGGGGTCCGGGGCTTTAATGAGCGTCCACTTTTACCCCACCTTTAGCGGACATTGGGCATAATAGACGGGTAAAACACCCTTTGTCAATGATTGTCATAGCTCAACCGGCGAGGACATACGCCTTGTGACTATTAAGATTCCAGTCATAGCTCTTTCCGGATCGGTGGGGGTAGGGAAGACTGCTACGCTCATCGAGATACACGACGTGCTCGAAAAACGTGAGGTTCCGCACGGCTGTGTGGAGCGGGACGCGTTGGGATATTCGTGGCCGGCGCAAGGTCGCTTCAATGAACGGATAATCGAGCTAAACCTCTCGTGCGTGGTTAGGACCTTTCTCAGAGCGGGCGCTGAGCGGTTAGTCATTGCCGGAGTGATCGAAACGCCAGATGACCTGTCGGTTTACCACCGCTGCATTCCGAATGCAGAAATCCAGGTGTGCCGTCTTACGGCTGAGCTCGATCTCCGGTGCGAACGTCTGCGCACTCGAGAAAAGGGAGCAGGGTTGCAGTGGCATCTCGATCGAACCGCTGAACTCGATGCCATCCTGGACCAGGCACAAGTCGATCATTTCAGCGTCGACAACGGTGATCGTCCGCTGCGTGAGGTTGCATTGGAAATTCTTGCTCGCGCGGGTTGGTTGCCGAATGCGTAGTGAGCGATGCACTTTTCCGCAGTCACGGCAAAACGCCGTAGCAGATCGCCGCAAAGTTTTGATCGAAAATGACAACTTGGACCAGTGCGAAAAAGTTGTTGTTTGTAATGTGTAATTCAATGGTATTGTGATCTCGAAGCGCCTCACCAGCGTCTCGAGCAGAAGCACTCGCCCAACTTTAGCTCTTCAGAAAATTCACCTCAATCTCGCTGTTGGACCACAACCATAACGAAGGAGCTTTTGATGTCTTCACTTCCCCCACGGTCTACCAGGAAACTAATACTGCTCGTCTTGGTGATCGCGATCGCCGTCTTATTAGCAGCTTCGCTTTCGCAAACAGTTGGCAGCGCCGCCGACGCAATGCACGCTGCGCAATCCAAAGGCAGAGGCGTTATAAAGATCCCGCAGGAGCAACCAGCGCAATCATCCAAGTCACGCCAATTTCCAAACCTCGACATCAGGACCACAGAACCTCAGACCATGTCGGCTATTGCTAACGCCAACGCCGGCAAGATCACGCAACGGCTACAAGCTCGCAAGACGGCAGTCGATAACGCGTTGACGCGTTTGCGAACGTTCTCGCGCGGCGCGCAGGCGAAGTCGTCGCCCGTGACCGGAGCGGTGGAAATCTTGAGAAGCACGACCGGTGCGCTCAGTGGACCAGCAGTTGGCCGCGAGGCCGATGACGTCGTGCGCAGTTTCATCACCGCCAACAGCGATCTCTATGGTCTTTCGTCTAAAGATGTCGCCACTATGAAATTCGCGGGGGAAAGCGTGAGCGGCGGTAGCGGCATGCGCATGGTGCGCGTCGAACAAACACTTAACGGACTGCCGGTCTTCCAAAGCGAGACGCGTTTCATTCTCGACGAACAGGGACGAGTCTTCCGTTCGACCGGTTTGATGATTCCGAATGCCGCGGCCGAGCCGGTCGAATTTGACGGACTGATTTCAGCGCAGGCAGCCTTGAGCGCCGCGATGAACTCCGTCGAGATTCAAACCGACTCCGCTCAGGCCACACTCGCCAATGCGAACATCGATGGAACGGAAGTAGAGGTCGTTGTCAACGATCCAAACATCTCGGGAAATGTCGTCAGCAAACTCGTTTATTTCCCGCTTGCTCCGGGCATCCTCGTTCCGGCTTGGTCGCAAGTGACGTTCACCAACGGCTCCGACGATTGGTACACGCTCGTCGATGCGAGTTCCGGAAAGCTGCTATGGCGAAAGAACATTCGCGACAACGCTTCAACTCACGCCGCTCGTTTTCGCGTTTACGTTCAGGCCGATGGGACCACACCCGCTGATAGTCCGGCGCCTCTCTCGCCAACGACGGCCACCGTCGGTTCCAACACTCAACCCGCGGGCATCTCGCCGACGATCGTCAGCATGTTTACAGCGATGAGTTCGGTGGCCAGTCCGAATGGTTGGATTGACGATTGTCCAGGTGGTGTTTGTACGGCCGCGCAAACGCAAACTATCGGCAACAACGTTCATGCTTATATGGACCGTGTCGGCGGCGCGGACAACAACGTTCCCGATACCGCAGCCAGCTCAGTGCTCGACGGCTCCGGCAAACCAATGGGTAATGCTGACGCCAACGGCCGCAACCGCGATTTTCTCGGAACCACGCCGAGAAACTTCGAGACCAATTTTCTGCCGCCACCGCAGGGCGGAAATCCTGAATCAGGTCAAACACCAACCGGCAACGGTAACAACGGCACACTTCCAGTGGACCAGTTTCGCCGCGGCATGATCACGCAACTCTTCTACGTCTCAAATTGGTATCACGACAGATTGTATTTGCTCGGTTTCGACGAAGCGGCAGGTAACTTTCAGCAAACAAACTTTTCCGGCATGGGACTCGGCAACGACCGTGTGCTGGCCGAAGGGCAGGACAACACCGGCACGGACAATTCTAATTTTTCCACTCCGCCTGACGGGCAATCAGGCCGCGCACAGATGTACCGCTTCATTGGACCAACAGTGGACCGCGATGGCGCGCTCGATTCAGAAGTTTTGATTCACGAACTGACGCACGGTGTCACCAACCGTCTTATAGGCAATGCGGCCGGGCTGATCTGGGATCCGGGTAAAGGCATGGGCGAAGGATGGAGCGATTTTTATGCTCTCTCGCTGCTCAACAACACGAACGCCGACGATCCTAACGGCACGTATGCGCTCAGCGCGTATACCAGTTACAAGCTCTTCGGCGTGACCACATTCACAGACAACTACGTTTACGGCGGCCGTCGTTTCCCGTATTCAACCAACAACTCGATCAATCCGCTCACCTGGGCGGACGCTGATGACTACACCAACAATCTGTCAGGCGGTCTCGCTCCAGATCCACTCGGCTTCAACGTCCGTGGCGCCGGCGAAGTACATAACGTCGGTGAGATTTGGGCTCTGACGTTGTGGGAAGTCCGTAGCCGCATCATTGCCGCGAACGGCGGCGACGTACCGACCGGCAATCAGATCATGCTGCAACTGGTTACCGACGCACTCAAGATGACGCCGATCAATCCCAGCTACCTCGATGCGCGCGACGCGATCATCGACGCCGATTGCGCCACTAACGGCTGCGCCAACGAACAATCGATTTGGGACGGCTTTGCGGATCGCGGTCTAGGTTACGGCGCGCGTGTTTCGACTGCGCGTGGCTTCGCACCCGTTGCTTCACATCAGGGCATCGTAGAGTCGTTCACCACGCCCGGACTCGACGTCCAGAGCGTCGCCGTGGACGACAGTCTTGGCAACAACAACGGCACGATCGATCCAGGCGAGCCGATCAAGATCACGGTCACGCTCGCGAACCCGTGGCGTAGCGCGTCGAAGAACGTAGCTTCAGCGACCGCGACTCTGACCACGTCGACAGCCGGTATCAACATAACGGACGGCTCATCAACTTACGGCGCGATTCCGGCTCAAGGTAGCGCCGCCGGCGACACTTTCCAGTTCAACGTTCCACTCGCAGTAAGCTGCGGACAATCGCTTAAGTTCACGATCACTTCCACCAGTTCGTTAGGCGTGAAGGCCGTGGACTTCCAATTCCGCGTTGGTGCTCCGAACGGCACCGCAGCGCCGGTCACTTACACGCGCACTCTGGGCGCGCCGCTCGCGATTCAGGACAACCGGCCGCGTGGCGTCATCGATTCACAAACCATCACGGACGACTTCGAGATCGCCGATCTCAACTTCCGCGTCGACAGTATTACGCACACTTTTCCCGGCGACCTTACCATCGGCTTCAAAGCGCCGAACGGTTACGGCGTCGATCTGATCTCGTTCATCGGCGGCGCTGTTGCGGGCGGCGGCGACGGCGACAACATCACTAACATGGTGATCGACAACCAGGCTACCGGCGATATGTTGCAGGCCACTAACGCACAAGCGCCATACACCGGCAGTTGGCTGCCGATTGCTACTTCACCGAGTTGGCCCACGCTTGGCTTTGGTGCACAGGAACCGGTCGGTGAACTCAACAAGATGAACGGAGCAAGCACGCAGGGCACGTGGCAGGTGCTGGTTTCG
>DASXXL010000513.1:0-5338 GCA_036503085.1 Pyrinomonadaceae bacterium
CTCCCACTCGTGCACGAGCACTTCCGCGTTCTTGGCTTCGTCGCGCACCTGGCGCGCGAGCCCGCAGTGATCTTCGTGTGCGTGCGTGAGGACGATGCGGCGAATATCTGAGATAAGAAAACCGGCCGCGCGCAAACCCGCGCGCAACGCCTCGATCGCTTCCTTCGTCTTCGGACCGGTATCGATGATCGTCAACGGCTCTTCGGCGATCAGGTAGACGTTCACCGGACCCACGTAGAACGGCGTTGGCACTGAGATCGGAACGACGCGCACTTTGTGCTTTCGGCCCTAGAAGATGTACTTGTTGGCTGCGATTAGATCGTCTGCGATGCGCTGGCGAGCGGCGATCGTGTTCATCGGTTGCTGCTTCACGAAGCGTCGTAATGCTGCCAGCAGCGTGCGCAGCTCGTCGCCTTCAGACATGCCGGCCAGCGTGCTCTTCGCGCGTGACTCGATGCGCCCGACCGCGTCGTTACAGAAGACGCGCGTGATGTCGAGATAACGGGCCACGGCTTTTTCGCTCTGTGATGCGGCGAGTTTGCGCGCGCGCAAGATCGCGGTCTCCATCGCGTAAGTGTCCATGATGATATCGGCGATGCCCATCAGGATCTCCTGCTGGTCGCCGAGTTTCATCATGTACTTTTGCGCTGCCGTGCCGAGCGTCATCAACGCCACCTTCTTCGCATTCTTCGCCAGCTTCTCTTCCGCCGCGAACAACGTATCGTCGTCATCAAAGCTCGCCATCTGCGGCGACAGCACTTCATCCATCAACGCCTGCGCCGCCGGCAACAACGGCAAGTTGCCGCTGAGCGCGCTCTTCATCAAGCGTCCCGGAATCAACATGCGGTTGATCTCGTTCGTGCCTTCGAAGATGCGATTGATGCGCGAGTCGCGATAGGCGCGCTCGGCCGGATAATCCGCCGAGTAACCATAGCCGCCGAAAATCTGGACCATCTCGTCGGCGACATAATCGCAGTACTCGGAAAGCGCCACCTTGATGATCGAACATTCAGCCGCGTACTCCTCGATCGCGCGCAGCCGTGCGTCCATGTCTTTCGAGTCGACCGCGCCGATGCCCGCTTCGATCATCCCGAGCGTGCGATAGATCATCGACTCGCCCACCCACGTGCGAATCGCCTGCTCCGCCAGCTTCGCTTTGATCGCGCCGAAAGAAGAGATCGATTTACCAAACTGATGCCGCTCGTTTGCGTAACGTACCGATTCATGGACCATCAACTTCATGCCGCCCGCGCACATCGCGCCGAGTTTGAAGCGCCCGATGTTCAGCACGTTGAAAGCGATCTTGTGGCCTTTGCCGACTTCGCCGAGCAAATTCTCGACCGGCGTGCGCACGTCCGAAAGCACGAGCGCCGTCGTGCTCGAACCCTTGATCCCCATCTTGTGTTCTTCGGCGCCGGACGTTAGACCAGGCTGGCGTTCGACGATGAACGCCGTGAACTTGTCGCCGTCGACTTTTGCAAACACGATGAAGATGTCGGCGAAGCCGCCGTTCGTGATCCACATCTTCTCGCCGTTGAGAATGTACTCCTTGCCGTCGTCGCTTAAACGCGCGGTCGCTTTCGCGGCCATCGCATCCGAACCCGAACCGGCTTCGGTCAGCGCGTAAGCCGTGATGATTTCGCCGCTCGCGATGCGCGGCAAATACTTTTGCTTCGCGGCTTCGGTGGCGAAGTAAATAATTGGCAGCAGACCGATGCCGCTTTCGGCGCCGAGCGTCGTGGCAAATGAGGCCGAGCGTCCGATGTTTTCGCCGATCAGTGCGCCGCTCGTTTGATCGAGACCGAGGCCGCCGAACTCTTCCGGAATGTTCGCGCCAATCAAGCCGAGGTCGGCCGCTTTGCGCACGAGCTCGCGAGAGAGGTTCCAGTTGTGCTGCTCGAGTTCGTCGAGGTGCGGCGTAACTTCGTTGTCGACAAACTGCCGCGTGGTGTCGGCAATCATGCGATGTTCTTCGGTGAAGTCTTCCGGCGTAAAGATCTCATCGGGCGTGCGTTCTTCGATCAGGAACGACCCGCCTTTGAAGATCTTTTTCTGTTCGGCTACGGCTGACATTTGGTTTTCTATCCTTTCTTCTGACTCGTCGCTTATAACCTTTCAAAAATCCCTGCTGCACCCATACCACCGCCAACACACATCGTCACCATTCCATATCTTCCATTACGTCGCTCAAGTTCGCGCAAGATACTTGCCGTGAGTTTCGCACCGGTGCAGCCAAGCGGATGACCAAGCGCGATCGCGCCGCCGTTTACATTAACCTTTTCCGGATCCAGACCGAGAGTTTTTATTACGGCGAGCGACTGCGCCGCAAACGCTTCGTTCAACTCGATCAGATCGATGTCGTTGAGCGTCAGCCCCGCGAGCTTTAACACTTTCGGAATCGCGAACACCGGCCCGATGCCCATCTCTTCCGGCGGACATCCCGCGGTGGCGTACGCGACGAATCGCGCCAACGGCTTCGCGCCCAACGCACGCGCGCGTGAATCTGACATCACGACCGCCGCCGCTGCGCCGTCGGACATCTGCGACGCGTTGCCCGCGGTGATCGTGCCCTTCACATGAAACGCCGGCTTGAGTTTCGCCAAACCTTCAGCCGACGTGTCGCGCCGCACGCCCTCGTCTTTATCAAACACTATCTCGCGCCGCTGCTTCTTTCCCTTTTCGTCGAGATCTTCAAGCACGACGTGCAACGGCACCGTTTCGTCCTTGAACTTGCCGGCGTCGAGCGCCGCGCCAGCGCGCGTGTGCGAACGCAACGCAAACTCGTCCTGCTCCTCGCGCGTGACTTCAAACTTGCGCGCGACGTTTTCCGTCGCGAGTCCCATGTTCAAGTAGAAGTCGGGATAGTGTTCGACGAGATAGGGATTGGGCCGAATGATGTGCCCGCCCATCGGGATCATCGACATCGTTTCCAAACCACCGGCGACGATTACTTCCGCCGCGCCCGTTTTGATCCGGTCGGCAGCCATCGCGATCGACTGCAGCCCCGACGAACAAAAGCGATTGATCGTCATCGCGCTCGTCTCGACCGGCAAGCCGGCGCGAATGGCGGCCGCGCGTGCGACGTTCATGCCCTGCTCGGCTTCGGGCATCGCGCAACCCATGATCACATCTTCGATTTCGGAAGCTGCGAGTTCGGGCACGCGCGCGAGTGATTCCTTGATCACCGCCGCGCCCATCTCATCCGGCCGAGTTGTTCGTAGCGTGCCTTTTGGAGCTTTGCCGACCGCCGTGCGAACTGCTGATACGATTACTGCGTCTCTCATCATTAATTCCTTAGTGGCTTACCCGTCTTCAACATGTGCGCCATTCGTTCCTGCGTCTTGCGTGTGCCGATGAGCGACAGGAACGCCTCGCGCTCCAAATCCAAAAGGTATTGCTCCGAAACGCGCGTCGGATGATTCAGATCGCCGCCGGTGAGAATGCGCGCGAGCTGCACGCCGATCTCCGCGTCGTGATCCGAAATGTAACCCGCGCGCTTCATCTGGTGAATGCCGAGCTTCAACGTCGCGAGCGCCGGATTGCCGAGCGCGAGAATGTCCGTGCGCGGCTGCGGCGCGACGTAACCGGTCGCCGCGAGCGCCAACACTTCTTTCTTCGCGTCCGCCAGCAAACGATCCTGGTTCATCGAGATCGAATCTTCGTTTGAAAGAAACCCGAGTGCTCTCGCTTCTTCCGCCGAGGTCGCCACCTTCGCGAGCGCAATCGTTTCAAACGCGCGCTTCACAAACGGAAACGGATCGGCATCGTCGGCGCCTTTCGGTATCAGGTCGAGCATCCGCACCAGCATCTCCTTCGTGCCGCCGCCGCCGGGAATAATCCCGACCCCGACCTCAACCAGTCCTATATAAGTCTCCGCCGCCGCGCGCACGCGATCAGCGTGCAGCACCATTTCACAACCACCGCCGAAGACCATCTGAAACGGCGCGACGACGACGGGCTTCGGCGAGTAACGCAGACTCATCGTCGCCGTCTGGAAAACGCGGCTCATCATGTCGAGCTCTTCCCAGTTCTCTTCCTGCGCTTCCATCAACATCAACATGATGTTTGCGCCGACACAAAAGTTCGCGCCCTGATTGCCGACAACGAGACCGAGAAAATTCTTATCGACTTCACTGAGCGCAAACTTCAGCATCTGTAGCGTGTCGCCGCCGATCGCATTCATCTTCGAATGAAACTCGAGACACGCGACGCCGTCGCCGAGATCGACCAAAGATGCGCCCGCGTTCTTCTTGATCACGCCGGTGCGATCTTTGAGTGACTTGAGAACCAGCACTCCGGGCTGGTCCGCGAGCGGAACGTACTTGCCTGCTTTGAAATCGAAGTATGACTGCTGACCGCTGTCTTTTTTGTAGAACGAGGTCGCGCCCGCGGCGAGCATCTGTTCGACGTTCGCGGGCACGTTTACGCCCTCTTCTTTCATGCGCGTCACTGATTTTTCGACGCCGATCGCGTCCCAAACTTCAAACGGCCCGAGCTCCCAACCAAATCCCCAACGCATCGCGCGATCGACTTCTACGACGTTGTCGGCGATCTCGGGAATGCGTTTCGCGGCGTACGCGAGCGTGCGCGAGATCGTCTTCCATAGAAACGCGCCGGCGCGGTCCTTGCTCCAAACGAGCGCTTTAATCCGTTCGGGCAGGTCGTCGATGTTCTTCGCCATGTCGAGCGCCGGCAGTTTCACTTTCTGCGACGGGCGGTAATCGAGCGTGGCGGCGTCGAGCGTCCAGATCTCGCGTTTGTCGCCTTCGCCTTTTTGCTTGCGATAAAAACCGGCTTGCGTCTTGTTGCCGAGCAGGCCGCGTTGGACCATCTGCGCGAGCACGCCGGGCACGACGAACATCTCTCGCTCTTCATCTTCGGGAAGTGCTTCGTAAAGGTTCTTGATGACGTGAGTGAAGACATCTAAACCCACGAGGTCGAACGTGCGAAAAGTTGCCGACTTCGGGCGTCCGACTGCTGGACCAGTCATCTTGTCGACTTCTTCGATCGAGTAGCCGTCCTCGAGCATCGTCTTGATCGTGAAGAGCGCGCCGAAGGTGCCGATGCGATTCGCGATGAAGTTTGGCCGATCCTTCGCGGGCACGACGCCTTTGCCGAGTCGTTCGTCGAGGAAGCCGTAGAGAAAACAGGAGACTTCCGGATTGCTCCACTCGGTGCGAATGATCTCGACGAGATGCAGGTAACGCGGCGGATTAAAGAAGTGTACGCCGAGGAAGTGTTGCTTGAAGTCGTCAGAGCGACCTTCGGCGAGTAAGTGAATGGGAATGCCGCTCGTGTTTGAGGCGACGATCGAACCCGGGCGGCGATACTGCTCGAC
>DASXXL010000514.1:0-10995 GCA_036503085.1 Pyrinomonadaceae bacterium
GAGCGTGTGCACGTAAGTGCGCGTGCCGAGCGTGTCTTTGCGCACGTAAGCCCACGAGAAATTCGGCTCGATGCCGGAAGACGTTTCCGCCACTAGCGAGATCGTTCCGGTCGGCGCGATCGTCGTCACTTCGTAGTTGCGCGGCGTGAGCGGAATGTCCTGTGGAATTCCGATCTGGTTGTAGAGGAAATCCGTGTACGCCTCGCGGTTCGGTTCAAACTCCGGAAACGCGCCCTTCTCTGCGCCCAAACGGTTACTCTCCATCCACGACTCGCGCCGCACGAAGCCCATCACTTCGTCCATCAGATCGATCGACGCCGGCGAACCGTAAGTGATGCTCAAGTTCAGACAAAGATCTGCGAAGCCCATGATGCCGAGGCCCACGGGACGCGTGCGATGAACCACGTCGTTAATCTCCGGCAACGGCCACGCACAAGTGTCGATCACGTTGTCGAGAAAACGCGTGCAGAGATGCGTCACTTCGCGCAGACGGTCCCAATCGATTCGCTTCTCGGGATCATAGAATTTCGCGAGATCGATCGACCCGAGATTGCACGAGTTTGAGAAGTGGAGGAATTGTTCGCCGCAAGGATTGCACGAATAGATTGGTCCCATCGACTTCATCATGTGATTGTGACGATTCACTTCGTCGATGAAAGCAATACCCGGTTCGGCGTACTTGTGCGCGCTCGCAACGATGCGGTTCCAAATGTCGGGAGCGAAGATCATGCCGAGACGCGGCGGCTCTTCAATCGTGCAGTCCGAAAGATCAGCGTTTACAAACGCCTGGCGATCGCAGAAGGTGACAGTTGATCCATCGGCGCGTCGATAGATCACGTAATCACCATCGCGCACCGGATCGTGAATCGCTTCCTGCCACGGTTCGCCGTTGAACTCCAACTGAAACCATTCGTTGTTATCAACCGCTTTCAAAAACTTGTCGGTGACGTTAACCGAGATGTTGAAATTGGTCAGCGAGTGCTGATCGTTTTTCGCGTGAATGAAACGCAGCACGTCCGGGTGCGTAACGCGCATCATGCCCATGTTGGCGCCGCGTCGCACACCGCCCTGCTTCACCACGTCAGTGACCTGGTTGACGATGTTCATAAACGAGACTGGACCGGAAGCAACACCAGTTGCGGAGCTAACCATCGCGCCGTGCGGCCGCAGAAACTCGTAAGTCATGCCGGTGCCGCCGCCCGTCTGGTGAATCGTGGCCGCAGCCTTGGCGTGATCCATGATGCCGCTGAGCGAGTCGGGTACTTCCAGAACAAAGCACGCCGCGAGTTGGCCGTTAACTTTGCCTGCGTTGACGAGGCAGGGCGTGTTCGGAATGAATTCGCGCGCGAGCATTACCTCACTCATCGCGGCGAAAAATTGGTCTCTCTTCTCTCCGGTTTCGGCCTTTGAAACATGCCCCACGACGCGCTTCACGATATCCGCCCATTCTTCGAATGGCTGTCCTTTGGAATCCTTGAGCGAATAGCGTTTGCTGACGACTTTTCTGGCATTGAGCCCGAGTTCATGCGACTTTCGACGTGGGGAAACCACGGGAGAACCGGCCTGGGTTTTGGCAGACCCGGCGGGGTTGTTTCCGATTTGTTTGCCGATAGTTGCGCTCATCGATCTGCTGCCTTTCTCATTTCGGGGGCGAAAATGCTGTGTTTTAGAAACAGGTAGGCCGTGGCGTATCGCTACGCAAAGCCTTAGTTTAGACTGTATTCTGATTACTACGGTTGGCCCCGACCTTGTTCACGAGCGGAGCGGAATATACTCCTTCGGCTGAGGGGTTGTCAACCAATATCTTGTGGTGGTTTGTTTTTTAAGGGCTATACAGTGTGGCTTTGCCGCCTGTCTACCAAACACGAGTTATATTTAGCGAAGACTCTAGTTATCGTGCCGCCGGGGAACAACAGAAGAGCAATAGCGTTCATCCAAAAGGCACTGCCGGTAATTTCGGGACGACCGCATTAAAACACTATGTCTGTAACTCGACGTCAGACAGTAATGGCCCTTCTTTTAACTCTCATCGTTCTAGTCACACTTCTGCCTGGACGTGGGCAACAACAACCGCCACGGTTCCAGCAGCAGCAATCCTCGCCTTTCCAACAGCAACAACGATTTCAGCAACAAGATCCGTCGGGGTTTGAAGGCGGCGCGGTGGGGAGCCCTTCCCTCTTGAAGCGGATGCAGAATGGGCCCCAAATACCCGGCGAGTATGCGTTTGCGCGGATCATGTACGAGTCGCCGCACTCGCCATACAACGCCTGGTTTGGCGGTGCGTGGCGCGTCGATTATCCGGAGGCCGATTACAACTTCATGGAAGGCATTCACCTCTGGGCGAGCACTAACCTGCACCTTGCATCGCAACCGGTCCAGATACGTCCCACGGATCCAAAGATATACGACTATCCGTTCGTGTACATCGTCGAACCCGGGCATCTTGAACTCACCGACAACGACGCGGCAGCGCTGCGCGAGTATCTCTTGCGCGGCGGGTTTCTAATGCTCGACGATTTTCACGGCGAATATGAATGGGCACACGCCAGAGGAGAACTCAAAAAGATCTTTCCCGAGTACGAACCTAAAGATCTACCTATCACGCATCCGATTTTTCACAGCTACTTCGATCTGGACCAGGTGGTCCAGGTTCCCGGTGTCGCGGCGCTGATCCGTGGAGTAACCTACGAGCACGGCGGCGTCACGCCGCATTACAGAGGCGTCGAAGACAAGAATGGACGGTTGATGATCTTTATGACCTTCAACTGTGACCTGGGCGATGCGTGGGAGTGGGTTAACGATCCGCGTTATCCAGCGCGCTATGGGGTCATCGCATACAAGATAGGGATCAACGTGATCATCTACTCGATGAGCCACTAACGACCGGGCAAATTGAGAAGGGGTTTACTTGCCGGAAGTGCCTGTGTTCGACAGCAGCAACTCGTAATTTCCGATATCGCGGTTATGACTGTCGAGCGCGGCAAACGTATCTGAAGTCTCTTCAAGCATCTGCTTCGTCATCGCGATCGAATCACTGAGCTGCTCGAAGTCCAAAGAGGAAACGCGTTCAGGTGTCGGTAGTGTAACGACCTGATCGTTAACCAATCCAAAGAAGTTCTCAATCGATTGTAACTGCCCTTCAACCAGCTTCACCGAACGCTCGATATCATTGAACGCCGCCACACGCCGTTTGAGGATCTCAACGTTCGCCTGTTGAATCCGCCGCTCGCGATCGTCCTTCGCCGCAGACACGGCCCGCTCAGCCTGCACCAATTGATTTTGTACCGCCTGGCGATTGATCGAACGCAGGTGATGCTTGCGCCGCCGATATACGTCGAGCAGATCGACGAAGTCTTCCCAGCGCTGGTCCAAACTCTCGATATTATGCGGAATCTGTTTGGTGCCCGTGAACTTCTTGTAGTTGGAGTAGATTTGGTTCTTCATCCAACGCAGATATTCGACGGCTTCACGTTCGCGTGGATCGAAGAGTTTGATTTGCGCCTCGCGTTGTTGTTCCCGGAGTTTCAGCAGGCGTTGTTTCTCGCGGCGGTCGACAAGGCGGCGATATATGGTACTGGCAGGCACGGCGGCAAGATAAACGGCTTCGGTAGCTAACGCGGCAACGAGTGGTGTTACATCCTGAACATAAGCAGCGGCCACTGCAAAGCCGGCCATTCCCCAAAAGTTGATGGGTTCTTTAAAGGCCTCTTTTAGATACTTCAGATCTATCTTTGGTAACTCGGCCATACAACTTGAATCACAGATTCAGTCTTCGCTTCTCACCTGCCGCCCGTACCGTTGTGTCCGCCGCCGGTAGTTTCGCCTTCGGCAGGAAGAGCTTGCGGCTGCGGTGCGCTCGTCGCCGGTCCAAGCAAGCCCATGTCGCGCTTGTACTCGAGCAGCCTGTCGGCCAACTGCATGTCGAGCGCCTCGCGCTCGATCTCCTGCATCTGCGTGTCGACTGACGCAGCGCCCAACTGCATCTTCGCTTCGGCGGCGGCTGCGCGACGATCGATCTTGTCGCGCATTTCGTTGAACGTTCCCGCATCGTCGCCCAACTGGAACGACTCCATCGTTTGCGCGAGTTGTTCCTGCAGCTTTGCCTGCTTCGACTGATTTATCAACTGCATCGCTTCGGCGGTGCGACGCTGCATTTGCAACACGTAATTGTCGCGTGCTTTAAGTGCCTGCTTCGATGCGTTGTTCGCGTGCTCAAGTTGCTGACCCGTCTTCTCCAGATCGATCGTGACCTGTTGCAACTGGCCGATGTAAGCGGTGGCTATATCGTCGCGACCCATCTTCACCGAAGCGCGAATCTTCGAGTCGAGATCGACGCGCTGCGATTCGAGGCGTTCCTTGTTTTTAGCAAGCAGCTTTTCGGTGGCCATCACCTGCGCCACGGAGTTGTTCAACTCCGGCACGCGGTCGCGCATATCGCGGATGGTCTGCTGAAGAATGAGCTCGGGATCTTCAGTCTTTTCAATTATTCCTCCGAAGAGGGCGCGCATCGAGCGCTTCATTCTTGTCCAAAGTCCCATTCTCGCTATCCTCCGGCAGCGAAATTTGACAGCTCAAACGTTGGTAGCGCCGGCCCGGATTGCGGCAATTGCGGCCACTGGCAACGTTCTGTTGTACGACACATCCGTTCAGGCAGTTTCAAATCCACAAAGCTGCTTCGGAGTATAACAGCACTCCCAAAAGCCTTCCACAGAACACGCCGACGGTCACTTCGAGCGGCCGATGTCGCGGCGAAACTGCATCCCCGACCAATGAATATCGCCCAATGAGTCGTAGCAAAGATCGAGCGCAGCGGGCAGCTTTTCGGCGGCCGCCGTGACACCCAAAACGCGTCCGCCGGTGGCGATGAATTTACCGTTCGCAGCGCGTGAAGTGCCGGCGTGAAAGACCTGGACGCGTTTGTCCGAGAATGTCTCCAAACCCTCGATTTCAGCGCCGCTTTCGTACTTGCCGGGATACCCGCGATTCGCAGCCACGACGCAGGCTGAAGCACCACCAGCCCATTCAACTTTCAACCCGCCGAGCGTGCCAGTACGCATCGCGTCGAAGATGGTGAACAGATCCGTTTGCAAGCGAACGAGTATCGCCTGCGTTTCCGGATCGCCGAAGCGCACGTTGTATTCGAGCAGCTTTGGACCATCCGGCGTCAGCATCAACCCAAGGAACAGAATGCCTTTAAAAGGAAAGCCTTCCTGTTCGGCGCCCGCGAGTGTTGGTTCGATGATGTCGTTCACGACACGATCCAAAACGTCTGCGTCGAGAACGGAGTCATTTGTAATGCTTCCCATGCCGCCGGTGTTCGGTCCGGTATCGTTTTCGCCGATGCGTTTGTGATCGCGCGCGGCGGGCATCAACGCGTAGTCGCGACCGTCCGCGAAAAGTAACACGGATGCTTCGGGCCCGCTTAATGCTTCTTCGATCAGAACGCGTTGTGCGGCTTCTTTTCCGGCTGCGTGATGGACCATCAGGTCTCCGATCGCCTGCTCGGCTTCCGCACGCGTCGCGGCCACGACAACACCCTTACCTGCGGCTAAACCGTCAGCCTTGATGACAACGGGCGAATCGTTGCGGCCAAATGCCCCAGTTCGCAAATGCGCGAGCGCTTCCGCTGGCGAATCTGCCGTGCGAAACGAAGCGGTCGGAATGCCGTGTCGCGCCATGAATTCCTTCGCGAAGATCTTGCTGCCTTCAAGACGCGCAGCTGCGCGGGTCGGCCCGACAATCGGTAATCCTTTTGCTTCGAACAGATCAACAATCCCAGCGGCGAGCGGCGCTTCCGGTCCAACAAACGTCAGATCAATTCGCTCCGCTTGTGCGAAATCCGCGAATTGCTCGTATTGATCAACCGCGATATTCACGAGTTGCGCATCCTGGGCAATGCCCGCGTTTCCGGGCGCACAAAACACCTCGACCTCTTCTGCCGCCGTGTGGCGGAGCGCCCAGACGATGGCGTGCTCCCGCCCGCCCGACCCGATCACGAGTGTTTTTCGCATCGTTTTCCTTGACACAGTTTCGACATAGTTATATACCAGTTGACCAAACGGAGCCCCGTGCGGGCTTGAGACCTTTTACCCTCAATTGGTGGACAACCAAAGAGCGTCTCATCTAGCGACGCGTTTTTCTTTTATCGCCCGCCGAATCGTAGTGGTTGCTTAGGCTTTACGACCCAGGGAGTGGATCATGTCACAAACGGAAGCGGCCCCCGCAATAGAGACACACCAGGAAAGTGAATATCAGGATCGCGCTATCAAGTGCGTCGACTGCAACGAGAACTTCATCTGGACCGCGGGCGAACAGGTTTTTTTTCACGACAAAGGATTGAAGAACGAGCCCAAACGCTGTAAGCCCTGCAAACAAGCAAAGAACGAACGGCTGGCGGCGATCGCAGCGGCGCAGTCATCGGGAGTGCGGCAACGCATCGAAGTTTCAGTCCAGTGCGCACAATGCGGACAACAAACGACTGTTCCGTTCTATCCTTCGCAAGGACGGCCCGTTTATTGTCGTTCCTGTTTCCTTGCCGGAAAAATAGCTACGGTGGTGGAAGTCGCCCCGGTTTAACTATGGCCGAATGCTTTGGCTGACGCTGCTGCCGGAGCGACCCTAACCGCCGACATGCACGATCGGCCGTCTATTTGAATCTTTCTCTGCCTGCCGCAACACCTCGTGAGTGACCGGAGCGGTATCACCCTCACCAAAAGCGATGTACTTCAATAGATAAGAGATCGGGTTTCCCTCGCTCCAACCAAAATATACGTGGGGTAGTTTGCCCATTTCGTCCCGCAGATAAAGCAGGAAAGCGGCAATCGCGTTCGGCACGGCCGGCGACTCTGTCCGCAGAATGCGAAAACCGTCGACGGTTTCGCCGCGCACCGCGAGTGTGCCGGAAAACTCCGAAGCGTCGCCGGGTGTAACTTCGAAAAACAGAATCGGCTCGCCTTCGGGAATGTGATTGCTGTTCCGCTTCTCGTGTTCTTTCTGCTGATACTCGGTCGCGTCGCCGGTGTCGCGGCGATTCGTAATAATGCGAATCGTTCCCTTGGCCGCGTCCTTGATGAATTGCCGCGCCTTGTCGTCGAGTTCGATGCGCTCGACGCGAAGTTCAGTCGAACGCCAGACTCGCGACACCAGCGAGGCGACGATGATCGTCAGAATGAAGAACGAAGCGATTTTGATTCCTTCGGGACGCTCGTGAATGTTCTGAATAGTCGTGTAGACGAAGACCGAAGCGATAATCAGATACGCGCGCCAGTTGCCGAGTCTGCGACGGACTGCGAGCGTCACAGCGATCGCCGCCGAAGTCATCAACACCAACACGCCGGTCGCGTAAGCGCCGCCTTGCTTGTTCACGTCGGCGTTGAAGATGAAAGTGACGGCGAACGCGATCGCGATGATCACGATCACGAGTGGGCGCGCGGCCTTGGCCCACTCGGGCGCCATGCCGTAACGCGGCAAGTAACGCGGCACGATACTCAAGAGACCCGCCATCGCGGATGCGCCGGCAAACCACAGAATCGTAATCGTGCTCAGGTCGTAAACCGTGCCGAAAATGTCGCCAAAGAAAAGGTGGGCCAGATACGCGATGGCGCGGCCATTCGCTTCACCGCCTTCGGCAAACTTGTCGGCCGGAATCAGGATCGCGGTCACGAAGCTGCTGGTGATCAGCAACACGCTCATGATCACCGCGGCTGTGCGCAGTAGTTTCTTCGTATTGCGAATGCGAGCGCGCAAAAGTCTTCGCCCTTTGGCGTCGCCATGACCCATGCGAGTGGTTTGAATGTCCTGCCATTCGTCTTCGTCTACGTTGGGATCCTCATGAGCTTTCACCAACGGCATCACGGCCACGCCGGTTTCGAAACCGGAAAGACCGAGCGCGAGTTTCGGAAATAGAATCAGCGCGACGAGAATGATCAACCACGGATTGCCGTGCACATTCGGCTCAGACATTAACGCGTGCTTCCACTCAGGAAAGTGATGCGGGTGACTGAAAAGTTCGAAGAGACCATATCCGATGACTACTACATTGAGCGTTAAGTAAGTGCCGACCAGGGCAACTGCAATTCCAATCGCTTCCTTAAAGCCGCGCAAGAAGATCACACCGAGCACGGCGATCAAAGCGATCGTGACGCCGAGCTGATGTTTCAGCGCTTCCGGCGTAAACGGATTCTCAATTACGTGGGCGGTGGCGTCGGCCGCGGAAAGCGTGATCGTGATGACGAAGTCAGTAGCGACGAACCCGAGCAGCATCAGGACAAACAGTTTGCCCTTCCAACGCGACAACAAATGCTCGAGCATCGAGATGGAGCCTTCACCGTACGGACTCTCTTCAGCGACTTTGTTGTAAATGGGTAACGCGCCGAAAAGCGTCAGCAACACGAGGACGAGGGTTGCTATCGGCGAAAGCGCGCCGGCGGCAAGAAACGCGATGCCGGGTTGATAACCGAGGGTCGAGAAGTAGTCGACACCGGTGAGGCACATCACCTGCCACCACGGATGCTGCCGGTGTGGCGTGGCGTGTTCGTCTTTTTGTGCAGAACCTCTAAATAACCAGAGCTTGAAGCGTCGTCCAGCAGCTCTTCTCGCTAACCGATTAAGCATTCTTTGCAGCCCCGAAAATCCACCTGGCGCGCACACAAATGAAAGGCGCGGGACCGCTGAGCCCCGCGCCAGTTCGATCGCGGCACTGCCCTTCCCTTTAGCCTACGAGGTTAGCTGACGGACTCGAACTGGAAGTGTTCGTCGCAACGAGCAAACGCGCTCGGCGATTAGCCCCTGTTTCTTGCGAAACCGTGGTTCCCCCGTGTTGCTCAGCCGTGTGCGGCACGAGCAGCCTCGGCAGACGTCTGAATTTTCAACGCCGGTGATCTTACTCCCGCCATCAGCGGGAAGCAACAACAACAATCTTCGTTCTATCGCTGCGGAACACGCCGAGGATGGGCCATAAAATAAAAGCGGGCGGGGGCCTCCCACAGCCCCCACCCTAAGGCCACGTGTCCTCACCCCACGCGACCACTTCGTCCACCGGGGAGGTGAACGCATCGGGATTATGCAATAGTCCGCTTAAACTTTCAACCGCCTTATTGATTTTGTCCGCCACTCAACATGCGTTCCGCGTAACAAAATTTATAGACCACATAAGCAACAGCAATTCAGTGGCGCGCGGTCAACGATGATCGACACTGTGAAAGATCAACTTATCGGTTTGCAACACTTGCTGCATCTTTTGCCGATTGCACTTCTCCCTGCGTTGCATCGGCGTGCGCTAAATCAGCCATTGCGACCATCACCAGCAACACGGTGACGCCAAGAGTGCATAGGATGTAGAGGATCGCCGTTTTTTCCAAAACGATGAGAGTGATCACTACCGCGGCAAGCCCAAGCGCCCACAGCGCAGTGATCGTTTTTCTACGGCGGCGATCGCCAGTAATTGTTTTTCGATTCATTTAGCTAATCAACTTCCAGTTCTTCGTAATTATAGTCCGGACTCTAGTAGATGATGCGGTTCGGCAGATACATACCGGTCGAACTAACCATGTTCGAGAAACCGCCCGTAAGCGCGCCCACCACAGTTTGGCTGAAGCGCTCCTTCGAAAACATGCCGGCTTCTTTCACTTCAACCACGTCATAGGGTTGCAGCAGGATGTCGGGCTTCTCATTCTTCTTAATGGCCGCAAGGTCGACGTGCATGATGTCCTGGTCCGTGTTGCCGGGCTGCTGACGATAGATAACCACGTCGTTGAGCTTCGCTTCCCTGCGTGTGCCACCGACCATCCCGATTGCGCGAGTAAGCGTGAGCTGATCGCGCAGGTAGATTCCGGTGGGCGAAGCGACAGCGCCGGTGATGTAAACCGGTTCGGCTTCGGTAACCAATACGTAGTCACCCGGACGGATCACCGGGTTCGCGTCCGCTTTGCCGGCACGCAGTTCCGCAATCTTCACGATCTGGAGTGGAATCTTGGTGCCGTCGATCGGCTTCGCTAATTCTTCCTCGCCCGGCTCGGGACACATCAGAGGTTCAGTATGCAGGATTTGAATCGTGCCGGAAGCGCGCTCGGTAAAACCACCCGACACGGCCATCAGCTCGTTCAGACGCACTTTGCGTTTCATCTCCACGCGCGTCGGCTGGCGCACGGCGCCGAACACAGTCGCGGGCTGGCGGCTGTTGCGCTCCGAAATCCTGACACTCACTTGCGGATTGTTAATGAACTTCGCGTAGGCGGCGGCAATATCTTTCTGGACCTGTTTGTCCGTGCGGCATTTTGCCAGAATCGGCGTCTCCAGAAATGGCAGCGAGCTCAGGTTACCGTCGCTATCGACTTGCGCGGCGTTGGTCGACAATTCCGGTTGGCCAAACACGCGGATGTCGAGCACGTCGCCTGGGCCAAGCAGGTAGGTTTTACTTCCCTGAATATCGAGCGAAGAAGGTTGCGCAGTGCTCGGTGTGGAAGATTGTTGTTGCGGTTCCTGCGGGGAAGACGGTTGTTGCGGTTCCTGCGCGCGGCTGAACCCCGCGAGCATGCAGGCGAGTCCGATAGCAACTACCAAACACAACTTGATTCTCATAATTTTTCCTCGATGGTGAAGGGCAGATAAAGCCCGCAAAAAGCAATTTGCATGATCGCACAAAAGGGGGTGGATGCCAACCAGACCTTAGGGGCGACTCTTACGTTGCCGCAGCTTCGTTTCGAGGTCGACAATCTCGCGTTCGATCTTCTCGCTGCCCGCGCGCCGCACGTCTGGTTTAACGGCATCCTGGTTTAAATAGAAGAGCGCGTCGCGATAACGATCGATCGCGCGGCGATAATGGCCCTTGAACGCGGAACGCTCGGCCAGTTCCACCCAGTGAGCGACCTTAACCGAAGCGATAAACTCGCTAATCGCTGTTTTTGATTCGTGTAGCTCCGACTCGGCGGGGTAGATCCGCAGTGCGGAGTCGATGCAGTCGAGAGCGCGGTTTGCAGTTTCGATCTTGTCGAAAGT
>DASXXL010000515.1:0-7756 GCA_036503085.1 Pyrinomonadaceae bacterium
CAATGAATCGTCTGCTTGCGCGCAACGTATGCGATCCCCAAAATGGTCAAAGACGTTCCGGGCCTTTTCCAACCGAGATTCGGCTTCGACAAATCGACCGCCGAGTAGGAGGAGGACTCCGAGATTGTTTTCGGCGATGGCCGTTAATCGATGATTGCCCACAGCTTGGAATTCCCACAGGGCTCTCAAGTAAAACTTCTCCGCGAGATCGAAATAAGAGTCGACCCTTTCTGATACCCCGAGATCCTTATAAGTGGAAGCTAATTCAAGGTGGCAGCGCGCGGCAGTCCAAGGTCCGCTGAAGCCAATCCAAGCGGTGGCTTCATTCAAATAGGTAAGCGCCATATTCAACCGACCCGCGTGGCGCTCTAAGCATGCTAGTCTTACTAACGCTAAACTACGCAACTCGGCGTCACTTGCAGAGAGTGACTTTAGAACTCTCTCAAGGATAGAGCGTCCTAAATCGAACAGGCCTTGTCTGTAGTAACATAGTGACAGCTCGATCTGTGCCTCGGCTGCAAACCTTTTACACCTTAATCGTTCAAGCATCGCTATCGAGCCATTGAGTAGGGCCTCACCATGCTTTTGCCCTTTGGGCAACTGTTTAGTACTGGCCATACAACCAGCCAGCTCACCAGCGGTAAACAATAGATCAGCCGTCGATCTTAAGTTTAGACCCTCAAGTGTTGGCCATTCTCCGTATGACCACCATCGTTTAAGAATCTTAGCAGCCGCTTCGTAATTGCCGATATCAATTTGTTCGCGAGCAATGGTACACGAGACTTGGACGAGCTCGCTCGATGTGGGTTGAAGCAAAGTGATTTGAATCGGAATCTGGTTAGAAAATGGCCAACTACAAGATACATTTTCAGTTCTGATTCCAAAGCCTGAGAACCGATAAATCTCTTCACTCATAACATAGGCCGCATACCATTGATGAGCGGCAGGGTAGTCCGTGTTAAGCTCAGTTGCTCGACGCGATTCCCTCTCGGCCCCTTTCCAGTCCCACTCGAAACGCAATTTAATATTCATATCTGATAGAGCATGCTCCTCATGCTGTATCGGCTTATGGATTATCGCGTCGGATGCCGAACGCACCAGTGAACTAGAAGCTGATGACGCACCCTCGGGTGGGAGGTAGTTCGTGGCTAGGCGGAGGTGGCAATCGACGATGGCGGAGTAGGCGAGGGCGTAGTTGGGGTCGAGCTTGATGGCCTCGCGGAAGTGGCCAATCGCTTTCTGCATGCCCGTCCGCGTGTAACGACTCCAGTGATAACGTCCCTCAAGATATGCCTGGTATGCCTGGGCGTTCTCCGTGTAGCGCGCGGTGACGCGCTTCTCTTCCTCACCCGTCAACTTCAGTTTCAAATTTACCAGCAACTGCCGCGTGATCGCATCCTGAATCTCCAACAAATCTTTGCTTTCCGAATCAAAACTCTCACCCCATAACTGCCAACCCGTCGCCACATCAACTAACTCAACCCCAATCGCAATCCCTTTCGGCCGCGCACTGATGGTCCCGACCAGCACCGCGTTCGCTCCCAACTCCTTCCCCAACACCTGCGGGTCCAACTCATTTCTCTTGTGGCGAAACACCGCACTACGCGACATCACTCGCAACGCCGAAACACGCGAAAGGTGATTGATAGTGTTGTCAGTGACGCCTTCAGCGAGGTACTCCAACGAATCATCATCGGTCGCATTGATGAACGGCAGCACGGCGATAACAATCCGCGGCGGTGGCGCAATGTCATCGTTCGGCAAAGACTCCGGCTCCGCTTCACTCGCCTCCGGCTCTTCGCCGTTACACGCTTTGACACTTGCAATAAACCGATAACCATGTCGCGGAACGGTCTCAATGTATTTTGGACCAGCACGCTCATCACCGAGCGCTCGCCGCAAAGTGAAGATGTTTTGCGCGAGATTTGCGTCTTCGACAAAAGTGTCGGTCCATACCTCTCTCAATAGGTCGTCCTTCTCTACCAGACGCCCAGCGTTCATCACGAGCAGCGTGAGAATATCGATAGCTTTTGGGGTGAGCGAGATGAGCTCTCCGTCGCGCGTCAGAAGACGCTGCGTTGGGTTGAGGCGATATGGACCAAATTCGTAGCAACTGTAAGGTGTGTGAGGCATAGACGATTAGCTTTGATAAATCATTTAATAAATTTTTGATTTTTCTCTAAGGACTTTCCGTTTGTAGTGTGAGTATATTTCGCGGCGTCGTAAACGCCGTTGCCTTTCGGCTGCGTGATAATAAAAGCAAGTCGCGCGAATGGCAAGATCCGAGTTCGTCTCGTTTGTGCGTTTGATCTGGCCCAGTTGAGAGAGGGGGCAATGTCAACTGGTTGGACAGGTGGGTGTCCTTTAGCCGGATCTTGGGAACCTCACCCCAGCGGCCTTCGTTGCTCTTGTGCCTCATGGCGGCTTCGCCCAGCAAGACCATCATGTGGCACAAGACAACGAAGTAAAAACTCCCTTTGTCGCCTCCTGCCCAACCTGCTATCCTTTCACCCCTTTGAGATGCCGCAAGCAAACTCCCAACTCAAAGAGCGTGTCCGCGCGTTTTGGCAAGAGAATCCCTGCGGGGCCAAGTTTGCCGATACCCAGCCAGGTACGCGCCGCTTCTACGAACTCGTCGAAGCCCATCGCTATCACAAGGAATGGCACATTCCCACTGCAGCGGGCTTCGCACATACCAAAGGCAAGCATGTTTTAGAAATCGGTTGCGGACTCGGTACTGACGGCTCGCAATTCGCGAAAGCCGGCGCCCACTACACCGGCATCGATCTAACGGAAGCCGCCGTCGATCTCGCACGCCGCCGTTTCGAACTATTCAACCTGCAGGGCAATTTCAAAGTTGGCGACGCAGAACAGCTCGATTTCCCCGACAACTCGTTCGATATCGTTTACTCACACGGCGTGCTGCATCACACGCCCGACACCGCAGCCGCAGTGCGCGAAGTGCATCGCGTGCTTCGCCCTGGCGGCCGCGCCCTGGTGATGCTTTATCATCGCAACTCCTACAATTACCGCGTCAACATCTCGATTCTGCGCCGCGCCGGCGTTCAACTGCTGCGCTGGAAAGCCGGCATGAAAGTGGTCCAGATCTTCACCGGGGAAAACGAAGACTCATTGCGCGAGCACGCGCGACAACTGCGTTCGAACTCTCGTTACCTCAAGGCGGCCGAATTTCTCAACCACAACACCGACGGCGCCGGCAATCCGCTCGCGCGCGTCTATTCAACACAGGAAGCAAGCGAGCTCTTCAAAGACTTCGCCGACGTCAAAATCCAACCATACTTCTTCAACAAGCGCTGGCTGCCCATCCTCGGCCCGCTGCTGCCGCGCCCGCTCGAAGCGAAACTCGCTTCGCGATGGGGCTGGCATTTGTGGATTTATGCTACAAAGTAAGCGTGAAGAATCTTCTTGTAACCGGCGGCGCAGGTTTCATCGGTTCACATCTGGTCGATCGACTGCTCACCACGAATGTCGATCAGATCACAGTAGTTGACGACTTCAACGATTTCTACCAACCCGAAATCAAACGCGAGAACATTCGCGAGCAGCGCAAAGATTCGCGTTACAAACTCATCGAAGCAGACATTCGCGACAACAGCGCGCTCCAAACTATCTTCAACGACAACAGCTTCGACTGCATTGTGCACCTCGCGGCGCGCGCGGGCGTGCGCCCGTCGCTAACAGAGCCACACCTTTACAGCGAGACCAACATCAACGGCACGCTAAACCTGCTCGAGCTCGCGCGCCAGCACGGCATCAACCAATTCGTCTTCGGTTCTTCGTCATCCGTCTACGGCATCAACGCGAAGGTCCCGTTCAGTGAAGACGATCCAATTCGCCAGCCCATCTCGCCCTACGCGGCGACGAAAGCCGCCGGCGAACTTCTTTGCCACACGTACACGCATCTCTACGGCCTGCGTTGTATCTGCCTGCGCTTTTTCACTGTCTATGGACCACGCCAACGCCCGGATCTCGCGATTCACAAGTTTGCGAAACTGATCAGCCAACACAAACCGATTCCCGTTTTCGGCGACGGCACCACGCGCCGCGATTACACTTACGTCGATGACATTATCGACGGCGTGATGGCCGCGATCGCTTACGACAGCAGCGACTACGAAGTCTTCAATCTCGGCGAGTCGCGCACGATCGAGCTCAACGAACTGATTGCGTTGCTCGAAAAAGAACTCGAAACCAAAGCGATCATTGATCGGCAACCGCCGCAGCCCGGCGACGTACCGCAAACGTTCGCGGACATCAGCAAAGCGCGCGCTCTCCTCGGCTACAATCCGCGAACGCAGATCGAAGACGGCCTGCACCGCTTCGTTGAGTGGTTCCGGACGAATTAGTCTAAAATGGTGAAGGCTTGATGAAGATCCTCGACGAACAGGAAACGGTAACCCGCCCGACACCTGAAACAGATCCGGCCGACGCGCCCGAAGTTTCGGTCTTCCTTCCGGTCTACAACGAGGAACCAAACCTTCGTCCGCTGCACGCGAAGCTCGACGCGGCATTGAAAGCTCTCGGACGTTCCGCCGAGATTGTTTACGTTGACGACGGCTCGACCGACGACAGTTTGAAAATCCTGCGCGAGATTGCCGAGATGGACCCGCGCGTACGCGTCGTTGCGTTGCGGCGCAACTACGGTCAAACAGCGGCGATGGCGGCGGGCATTGATGCGGCACGCGGCAAAGTGCTGATTCCGATGGACGCCGATCTGCAAAATGATCCGGCCGACATTGAAAGATTGCTCGATACGCTCGACGAAGGTTACGACGTCGTTTCCGGTTGGCGCAAAAACCGGAAAGATAAGATGGTCACACGCAAGATACCGTCGATGATCGCTAACCGTTTGATCTCGTGGATTGGCGGCGTACCGCTGCACGACTACGGCTGTTCGCTAAAAGCTTACCGGCGCGAGTCGCTGCAGGACGTTCGGCTCTACGGCGAGATGCACCGCTTCATTCCGATTTACGCATCGTGGGCGGGCGCGCGCGTCACCGAGATTCCGGTCGAACATCACGCGCGCACGATGGGCAAATCGAAGTACGGACTATCGCGCACGCTCAAAGTCGTTTTCGATCTGATGACGATCAAGTTCATGGCGTCGTATCAAACGAAACCGATTTACGTGTTTGGCTCGTTCGGCATGCTCGCGTTTGCGATCTCGCTGCTCGCCGGACTCTATGCGCTCTTCCTCAAGATCATTCACAAAGCCGACTTTGTGCAAACGCCTTTGCCGATTCTGACGATCGTGATGTTTGCCGTCGGCGTACAATTTCTCTTGATGGGATTGCTGGCGGAGATGCTGGTGCGCACGTATCACGAGTCGCAAGCAAAAGCGATTTACGCCGTGCGCGAGCGATTGGGTTTTAGGGATTAGCTTTACACACCTCTATGTGCGGAATTACCGGTTGGGCCAATATCGATTCACACGCGCCACCGCCTGACGGCGCGAAGGACCTGCTGCACGCGATGTGTCAGCACATGATTCATCGTGGCCCGGATTCGGAAGGACTGTTTGTGACGACCGGCGCCGCGCTCGGCATGCGACGCCTCGCGATCATCGACCTCGTCACCGGCGAACAACCCGCTTTCAACGAAGACAAGTCTGTCGCCGTAATTCTCAACGGCGAGATTTACAACTATCGCGAGTTGCGTACGGCGTTGGAAAAACGCGGCCATACTTTTCGCAGCGCGTCAGACACGGAAGTGCTGCCTCATCTCTACGAAGAGTACGGCGACGCAATCGTGCGCGAGCTCAACGGCATGTTTGCGTTTGCGTTGTGGGACAGCAAACGTCGGCGGTTATTGATTGCGCGCGATCGCTTCGGTGAGAAGCCTCTTTACTGGGGCGTGTTTGACAAGACTTTGCTCTTCGCGTCGGAGCCGAAGGTGCTGTTGGCCCATCCGGCAGTCAGGCCGTCGCTCAACTTGAACGCGTTGCGGCAATACCTCTCGTTTGATTACGTGCCGGCGCCGCTTTCGATTTACGAAGGCATCAACAAGCTTCCCGCCGCGCACAAGCTCACACTCGAAAACGGCCGCGTCAATGTCGAGCGCTATTGGCGGCTAAGTTACAAAACTACCGAACCCGTGCCAAGCGAGAATGAAGCCGCCGAACACTTGCGCGAGTTGCTGGCCGATGCGGTGCGGATGCGTTTGGTTTCTGACGTGCCGCTGGGCGTGTTGCTTTCAGGTGGCGTTGACTCGTCGACGGTCGCGGCGCTCGCGGTGCGTGCTTCTTCCGAAGCAGTGAAGACGTTTTCCATCTCGTTTGCCGAAGCTTCGTTTGACGAATCGGCGTATGCGCGCGGTGTGGCGAAGTTTCTCGGGACGGACCATCACGAAGAACGACTGAGCGCAAACCTCGCGGCGAATCTCGTTAGCGAAATCGGCGCGTGGATGGACGAACCGTTCAGCGATCCGTCGCTCGTGCCGACCTACCTGTTGTCGCGATTCACACGCAAACACGTGACGGTCGCTTTGGGTGGCGATGGCGGCGATGAGTTGTTTGCCGGGTATCAGATGTACGCCGGCCATCGTTGGGCCGAAGTTTACAAACGCGTCCCCGCAGTGCTGCGCCGAGGCGTGATCGAACCGTTTGTCCGTTTGCTGCCGGTGAAGACGAAGAACCTCTCGTTCGACTACAAAGCGCTGCGATTCGTTAACGGCGTAAATTACGACATCATCACGCGCCATCACGTTTGGTTTGGTTCGTTCACACCGCAGGAGCAGGAGCAGTTGCTCTCGCCGGAAGCGTTGGCGGTGAGCGACGGTGAGATCTACGCCGGCGCGCGAGCGATTGCCAACGAGTGTAACAACGACGATCTGGTGACGCGCATGCAAAGTGTCGACACGCAGCTCTATCTTGCGGAAGACATTTTGACGAAAGTCGATCGCGCGAGCATGGCGGTGTCGCTGGAAGTGCGCGCTCCGTTTCTCGATCCGCGCGTTGCGGAGTTTGCCGCGTCGCTACCGTGCAATTACAAACTGCGCGGCTTGAAGACCAAGTACATTTTGAAGAAGGCGGTGCGCGACATGCTGCCGGCGTTTGTGACGCGTCGCGGTAAGAAAGGTTTCGGCGTGCCGGTGGCCGAGTGGTTGAAGGTAAAGCTTCGTCCGCTCGCGCGCGACCTGCTGTCGCCGGAGCGCGTGCGCCGGGCAGGCGTTTTCAATCCTGCGTACGTCGCGCGCTTGCAGGACGAACACGAGCGCGGCGTCGCGAATCATCGCAAGCTGCTTTGGACGTTGCTGATGTTCGAGCTCTGGCATGAAAGCTTTGTCGAGACGCCGCGACGCATCGAGACGTCTGTTGGCAGTCGGTAATCGGATCAACCCATCCACAGATTACGCAGATTTTGGAAACGGTTTACGATCAACTCCTCGCCTGGTGCCGCGAACACGATTTTGCCGGACACGATCCCTTCGACGCGCTCAACAGCCGCTTATTCCAAGCAACGCCTTTCGCCAACTCGCGCGCAGCACGTCTCGTTTGGACGCAACTGCTAAAAAGATCGCCCGCCGATCTGCGCTCGGTTGCGCTCGTTCCCACTGAACGCAACTCAAAAGGCATCGCGCTCTTCGCGCTGGCCCAACTCGCAACCTACCGCCGCTTACAAAACGAAGAAGCAGAACAGCAAGCACGAAACCTGCTCGCGATGTTGCTCTCGATGCGCGTCGAAGGCTGTAGTGGTGCGGCCTGGGGCTACAACTTCGACTGGCAAAGCCGCAACTT
>DASXXL010000516.1:0-12188 GCA_036503085.1 Pyrinomonadaceae bacterium
CGAAAGTTTTTTATTCGCAGGCCACCTACGAGAAACAAAACTCATCAATAGGCTCAGTTAAGGCAGTGTTCTCGCGCGGTCTCCCCCGCATGGTCCTTAAAGTTAGGTTCTGAGGCCACGCACTTCTTCGGCCTCCACAAAAATTACAACCAGCGAAACCCCGGCCGCGACGTTTGCCGTTTGCCCACAAACGCACTCGTGTGTTCGTGTGACAGCGCCGGAGTTTGATGAAAGGACAAGACTATGCTCCGCCGATCGCTTCTTAAGTGGGCCATGCTCACCTCAGTCACCGTTGTGTTCGTCTCCCTACTCTCCGGCTTCGCGATTCACGATGCCGTACTCGCAGCAGGGGACGAGAAAACGTCAGCCGATGCAGGCTCACTGCAAGCGCTCGACAAAGCGGGCAAACCGGCGGGCTTGTGTCCACTGAAACACACGGACGTCAAAGCCGAGATCAGCGGATTCTTGTCGCGCGTCACGGTCACACAGCAATTCACCAACCCGTTTCCTGAAAAGATCGAAGCGGTCTACACGTTTCCACTGCCGCAGTCTTCGGCCGTCGACGACATGACGATGCTGATTGGCGAGCGCAAAGTAAAAGGAAAGATCATGCGCCGCGAAGAGGCGCGGGCCGCTTACAACAACGCGAAGCAAATAGGCCAGGTAGCGAGCTTGCTCGATCAGGAACGCCCCAACATCTTCACGCAAGCCGTAGCCAACATCATGCCCGGCCAGGAAATTCGCATCACCATCAGCTACGTCGAGACGTTGAAATACGAAGACGGTGCTTATGAATGGTCGTTTCCGATGGTCGTCGGTGAACGTTACATTCCCAACAGCGATCTTCCCGATAACGATCAGCAAACGGACAGTTCTCGTATCACTCCACCCCGCGCCACACGCGCCGGTCACGATATTTCACTCGAACTCCAGTTGAATGCTGGTGTGCCGATCCAATTGCTCAACTCTGAAACACACGAAATAGAAGTCGAGCGTACGGGCGACAACACCGCCGTGGTGCGATTGAAAGATCAAGCCACGATTCCCAACAAAGATTTCGTGTTGAAGTATCAGGTCGCCGGCGACGCAATTCACGACGCTATCCTCGCCCACCGAACCGACAGGGGCGGCTTCTTCACACTTATCTTACAGCCGCCCCAGCGCGTTTCCGCGGAAGACGTGATGCCGAAAGAGCTCGTGTTCGTGCTCGACAGTTCCGGCTCGATGTCTGGTTTTCCTTTCGAGAAAGCGCGCGAGACGTTGTTGCTCGCGCTCGACAATCTTTATCCGCACGACACGTTCAACCTGATCACCTTTGCGGGCGAAACGAAGATTCTCTTCAACGATCCGGTGCCCGCGACGCCTGAGAACATCAGGAAGGCCAGGAATCTGCTCAAAAAGATCGGCAGCGACGGCGGCACAGAGATGATGACCGCGATCAAAGCCGCACTCGAACCTTCGGACTCGCAGCAACACGTGCGCATCGTCTGTTTCATGACCGATGGTCTCGTCGGCAACGACAACGAGATCCTCGCTGAAGTGCAGAAACATCCCAACGCGCGCGTCTTCGCGATGGGCTTTAGTGATTCGCCCAATCGTTACTTGCTCGACAAGATGGCGCAGTATGGCCGCGGTGAAGTCGACTATGTTTCAGAAAAGGGCGACACGTCAGCAGTGGCCAAACGATTTCACGAACGCATTCGCAATCCGTTGCTCACCGATCTCTCGATCGATTGGTCGGGCCTGCCCGTCAGCGACGTCTATCCTAAAAGCATCCCGGATCTCTTTAGCGCCAAGCCCGTCATTCTTTCGGGCCGCTACGCTAACGGGGTCAAAGGCACGATTCGTCTCAAGGGACGAGCCGCGGGCCAGGAGTTTGTGCGCGAAGTGCCGATCGAATTGCCGGACAACGAGCCCGCTCACGACGTGCTTGCCACTTTGTGGGCGCGCAAGCGAATTGACGATCTGATGGACCAGTTCATCACGCAACCTCAATCCGATGGCGTCCTGGAAAACCAGAAGAACGAAGAGATCACTCAACTCGGTCTCGACTTTCGGTTGATGACGCAGTTCACTTCTTTTGTCGCGATCGACGACGTGATCTTCACCGGCGGCGAAGCGCCGCAAAAGGTCGAAGTGCCGGTTGAGAGCACGAATGCAGCACTGTCCGGCACAGTCAACTACGTGACGGTAACGGGGACATCGGAGCAATCGTTAGCGAGTAGCTTCACGATGAGAGCCGTGCAGCAGTTGCCATTGGCAGGCCGCAGCTATCAACAGCTCTTGTCGCTCGTGCCCGGAACGGTAGTGACTAATAACTCCACTATTGACGGCGTCAACGTTTCCGTGAACGGGCAAACACCAGCGGCCAACTCGTTTGCGGTCGACGGCGCGAGTGGGAATTCCAATGACGCGCCGTTAGCAGCGGTGAGTGAAGTCACGATCACGACGAATCCGGTTGAACCTCAACAAGGTCGCTTGCCGGGCGCGCAGATCAATATCGTTACCAAGTCGGGAACGAACGACTTTCATGGTTCGCTGTTTCATTTCTTCGGCAACAACGTCTTCGCGGCGAACGACTGGTTCGCTAACAGCCGCAATCTGGGCCAGGCGCCGCGTCGTCTGAACAATTTCGGTGGCACGCTTGGCGGTCCAATCGTCAAAGACAAAACGTTCTTTTTCGCGTCTTACGAAGGACTGCGGCTGCGACAACCGATGACGACAATCACAGACGTGCCGTCATTAAATGTGCGACAAGCCGCGCCTGGTGTAGTGCAGACATTTCTGAACGCGTTCCCGGTTCCGAACGGGAATCGAACCGGCGGTGGCTTCGCTGAATTCGCCGCGAGTTACGCCAATCCGGCACGCCACGACGTCGCTACGATTCGCGTAGACGAACTGATTAATAGCCAGTCGCTGCTGGCGCTCCGTTACACCTTCGCGGACTCAAACGCCTCAACTCGCGGCGGCGACAGTTTCTCGCTCAACACCATTAACCAAGTTCGCAACCGGGCGCAGACGTTTACGGCCTCGCTGACTCAAACACTCTCGCCAACCGTGGTGCTGAATCTGACCGGAAATTACAGTCGCACACGAGCGAACGGCAATTACGTTGTTGACGACTTCGGCGGCGCGGTTGTGCCGACAAATTTTCTCAACGTCTCAAACAGTTCCTTCGGTGTCGATCTCAACGCACGCGGCGCGAACATCTTCGCGGGCAGCGACACCGTCTACGTTCAGCGTCAGTACAACGTTCTCGGCGCGCTCACAGTGGTCCACGAAAATCACGCTTTCAAATTCGGTGTCGATTACCGCCGGCTTGCGCCGATCATCAGTTCGCGTGCAGTTGAAGACAGCGTACTCTTCAACGGACTAGCGCCGGCGGTCAACGGCGTCGCGACACGCGTGAATCACCTCACGCATCTCAGTCCGCAAACGCCCGTCTTCGATAATCTCTCGCTCTACGCACAGGACGATTGGCAACGGACTCCGCGCCTGACGCTTACCTACGGCGTGCGTTGGGAACTCAATTCCGCTCCTCACAGCAACGTGCTCGGCTCGCGTCTGTGGCAAACGACTTACGCCAACTTCGCACCGCGTTTTTCCTTTGCTTACAAGATCTCAAAGACTGACGGCGCGGCCCTCGTTCTGCGTGGCGGCGTCGGCGTTCACTACGACGTGGGCCAGGAATTCGCCGGCGATGCTTTCGTCGATTCAGTTCCCCTCCTCGGCGGCGTTTCAATCAGCGATACTTCGGTGCTGCCGGTAAGCGGCAGTTTGCCGTTCATCAGTTTCGATCCGCACCTGAAACTGCCCTACACGATCGGTTGGAACATTTCGCTGCAACGCGAGCTGGGAGCAAAGCAAAACATCTCGGTTGCTTATGTCGCAAACACCGGCCGTCGCCTATTGAGTACAGAAACAGTGTTCGACGTGAATCCGCAGTTTGCCTTTACGCGTTTCATCAGCAATCGGGCGGAGTCGAATTATCGTTCGTTGCAGGTGCAGTTCGATCGCCATCTCGCGGACGGTCTCAAATCGCTCGTTGCCTACACGTGGGCGCGCTCGACAGACGACGCCAACCGCGATACAGCACGACGCGTGTTGTCTGCCAGTGCAAACGCCGAAGCAGATCGCGGCCCTTCGCACTTCGACGTGCGCAATTCGCTCAACGGCCTCGTCTCTTACGAACTGCCGACGCTCTTCGCCCGCGGTCTCGGCAACACAGCCTTGCGCAACTGGATCGCAGAGTCGATGTTTGCCGTGCGTTCGGCCCGGCCGGTGAACGTCCTCTTCGGATTTCCGACGACCTATGGCTTTGCTTACGTTCGTCCGAGTGTCGTCGCTGGCGCACCGTTATATCTGTTCGATCCGGCGCTGCCCGGGGGACGGCAAATCAATTCTGCTGCTTTCTTCCTGCCGTCAACACTCACGCAGGGCGATCTCGCGCGGAACAGTTTGCGCGGCTTTCCGTTCTGCCAGTTCGATCTCGCCCTACGCCGCAGCTTCAGTTTCTCTGAGAACACCAAGCTGCAATTCCAGGCGGATGCGTTCAATGTCTTCAATCATCCGAACTTTGAAAACCCCGCGGGCGATGACCTGCACCTCGGTTCAACTTTCGGCCAATCAACTGCCCTCGCCGGCCGCGGTTTCGGATCCTTCAACAACCTCGGCGGCGCGCGTACCTTCCGGTTTTCACTGAAGCTCACCTTCTAACGTCCGCGTTCAGACGCACGCAGCACGATGGCAGGCTTACGACCTGCCTCGTGCTACTGTGCGTTTTTGCGACACCCTCTTTGTGACCACTGATCCTTACGCTAGAATCTCTCGTACTGAACATTCATGACTGAGTCAGACGACCCGACAGGAAAACCCAAAGACGACCAGCCGGCGCGGAAACGCCGCGAGGAGGCCCTGCCCGAGCGACTGCTGCGCCGCGTGCTCGAAGGAATGGGCGACGTCGTCGATCGACGCTTCGGCCGCACTGTCGAACCGCGCAGCGGACTCACCACCTCCAAACTGATCGAGCGCATGAAGCGCTTGATAGATGAGCGCGTGCGCAACGAAGGCAACAAAGGACGAATCGCGCCGCACCACCTGCTGCTCAAAGTCGAGTGGGGCACACATTCGGAAGCGCCGCCGGAAATTCTCGACGACTTAAAGAACGAAGTGCTCGCCGCCGCGATCGATCACATCAACGATCATCGCTATCGCACGCTTGGACCAGTGAACGTCGAGGTCGAAGTGGACATCTTCACGACCGGCATCTCGGTCGATCCGACGTTCGGCGAGTTTGAAGAAGACTTGCGGCGCCAGGATGAAGAGCGGCGCGCGACGAAGATGGGGGTGCCAATCCCGAGCGCGGCGCCGCCGATGCCCGACATTCAGGTCGTCGCGCGCGTTACTCAACAAAACGGAACGCGCGAAGTGCCCCTCGTGTTCAGGCCTGGCGGCAAACGTCTCAACGTCGGCCGCGCCTCTGACAACGAGCTGACGCTGAACGATGCGAGCGTTTCGAAGATTCATGCGGCTTTGTTGATGACCGGCGAAGGCACACTGCTCGTCGCTGATACCGGCTCGACGAACGGCACGTACATCAACGGCCGAAGGATCGCTTACGGCGAATCGCGCGTCATCGAAGACGGCGACGTAATCGGATTTGGCGATGTTGAAGTAAGATTTAGGAAGAGCGAGTAGATTTCTCTATGTATCTCTGTGTCCTCTGTGTCTCTGTGGTGTTCTCTTGTGGCACTTAATAACCACAGAGACACAGAGGACACAGAGATACACAGAGAAGAGCTTGGCTTTTAGAGACTGGATGAACAACTTACTCTTACTTCTCTTCCAAACTCCGACGCCGTCTCCCGTTCCGACGCCTCACGTGCCGGAAAGAATGCCCGCGCTGTTCACGCTGATTTACGTCGGCGGGTTTGGGCTCATCATTCTGTTCCTGCTGATTGGTTTGATTCGCAGCCGTCGCAATGCTTCGGCAAACACTGCCGTACTTCCCGAAGATCTTCCCAAAGCAGTACGCAAGCGTCTCGGCTCTTCGTCTACCAACCGCGGGCTGAAAGTCTTGCGCTGGCTGTTCGTGCTGCTTGCGATCGCTTTGTTTTCGTTTCACATCTACTGGGCCAAATACGCCGCTGAGCAAAACGAAAAATTTCAGCAGTTGAGTTACAAGGACCTGCGCGTACGGCGTTTGTCTGAGTCGACGCTGCGCGGCTGGATTCTGGATCGCAGCGGGCGCATCGATCAGCCGCTGGCTTATTACAAACGCGATTCGGGCGGCGACATTCAGCGCGAGTATCCGATGGACCAGGCGATGGCCCATCTGTTCGGTTCGGACCGCGGCGATCCCGGTCTCGAGCGCGCGTTGTTCGGCGTGCAGAGTGGCGCGTTGCCCGAAGCGCTCGCGGTCGTGAAGGGACAGACGCTGGACTCCAAAGGTAATCAGGACGTGCGGCTCACGATCGACCGTTCGTTGCAGCAAGCCGCGATGGACCAGTTGAAAGGCAAACACGGCGCGGTCGTGATACTCAATCCGCAGACCGGCGAAGTGCTGGCGATCTACAGCGAACCGTCTTACAGCCTGGAAGACGCCAGCAACGAAACGACGTGGATTCGGCTGGAAGCGAATGAACGCGATAAGCCGCTCGTGAGTCGCGCGCTCGGCGCTTATTACATTCCAGGTTCGACTTTCAAAACCGTGACGATGACCGCCGCGTTTCTCGCCGGCGAACAGGACACGGAGTTTACGTGCAGCGGCGGCGGTTACTACGCCGCGCCGGGTGCGCCGCCGATCTTCGACGACGGTGGGCCAGGCGAAGTACACGGCCGCATCAAGATCGACGAAGCGTATGAGGTTTCCTGTAACCAGTACTTCGCGCAGATGGGTGTGAAGCTCGGTGCGGAACGTTTGAAACGCGCGGCGCAGTTGTTGGGCATCGGCAGTTACGACACGCCCGTGGAAGCGTTGCGCGGCCGTAAGGAACCCGAGATTTGGAACGCCAGCAGCGACGCGATCAAACGCGCGCTCGCGCCACGCGAGGCGACGATCGTGACGGGCAAAGACGTGAAGAAATACGATCTAGCGTTGATGGGTTATGGACAAGGTTACGCCGGTCAGATGACGCCGTTTCAAATGGCGCTGGCCGCGTCGGCAATCGGCAACATGGAAGGCAAGCTGATGAAGCCGAAGATCGAGTTTAATCAGCCGCCGCAGCCTTTCAACCAGGTGATGCCCGCATCGACCGCGGCGCGTTTGCGTTCGATCATGGGCCTCGTTACCGGTGGACCAAGCGGCACCGCCCGTGGCGTGTTCGCGCCCGTCAAAGCGGCCGGAATCAACACGGGTGGCAAGACCGGCACCGCGCAAAAAGTCGTGCCGCTTTACGATCCGAAAACCGGCCAACCAAAGACACGTCACAGAGTCGAGAAGGACAACAAGGGCAACATCATTCGCGAGTACGACGAAGTGATCATGGACGAGGAACACCCGCGCATCGACGGTTGGTTTCTTTGTATCGCGCCACTCGAGCGTCCGGTGCTGGCGATGGCGGTGATAGTCGAAGGCGGCGGTTACGGTTCGCGTTCAGCGGCGCCGATCGCGGCCGCGTTGGTAATGAAAGCGAGAGACCTGGGATATTTCAACGGCGCTATACCTGGGACCGCAGGCGTCCCGCCTGCAGGAAACGTACGAGGCGTCATTCGAGGACGGGCAGGCGAGACGCCTGCGGTCCCGGGACAGAGGACGGTCCGCAGAAATACGCAGAGATGAAAAACCGCGCTTCATCACATCTGTTCCTGTTGCTGCTGATACTCGGTCTGGAGATCACCGGCTATCTCGCGATTCATCGCGCCGGACTCTTGCGCGGTTACGAAACGTCAGTGATCGGCGCGGTGCGCGACCTGATGATGTTCATCCCGCTAATGTTTCTCGTGATCTGGCTTTCGCGCAGCAAACGCTTTGCCGGCAACTGGGTGCTCTTCACGACGGCGATTCTCCTGTTCTCGTTCGGCATGTTGATCCAGTATCGGCTCTACAGCGATCCCGAATACAACGCGCGCAACAAAGCGGCGGCGCGCGAAGAAAAGATGCAGGCGCTGCGCACGCGCTACATCATGGAGAACTACGACGCGACCAAGAAGCAGATGATGGGACTCCCGCCGACGCCCGCGCAGCCGATCGATATTGACGACTTGCCGAAGAAGGAATCGACTTACTCGTTGTGGAACGCGCTCACTTCGAGCTACACGTGGATTCCGATCTTCTCGTTTCTGACTTTTGCAATCGCCTACTCGCTCTGCGCGCGCGACAGTTTCCTGTTATGGCTCCAGCGCAACAGCTTTATCATCGTCTTGTTCACTTTGCTGCCGCTGGCTGCGGCGGTCGTCACGTCGAGCGCCGGTAAAGCACTCGGCAACATGACGCCGTGGGAGCCGTCGAAGGTACCGTTTCTCGTCGGCTTCGCGGGCATTCTCACCGCGCGTTACAAGGATCTCGCTGAGACTTACTGGGGCATCCCGCGCGCGCGCGACATCGTGCCGTTGCTCGTAATGGCGATACTGCCGTTCGTTCCCTTCTTCGCTTTGAAAGACTTCGGCCAGATGCTGATCTTCAGCGGCGCGTACACGACGCTCTATCTCGTCGCGGTGCGCCGTTGGCCGCAGTTGCTGCTGTTCGTTGGTTCGGTGCTGATCGTGATCAGCATTCTCGTTGTAGGCGCGTTGCCGCGCGACGTGCAGGAGAAGGTTCCGTTACTGCCGACGATCGCGCGGCCGATCAGCGCCGCGTTGCCGTCGCGCATTCAGCAACGTTTCCATTTGTGGCTTGACGGTTTCGATCCGCCGTCGCCGGAAGTGTCATGGTGGAAGAAGGATTACGACGACGCGCTCAAGGACAATCCCGAGCTCAAAGCACTCGCCGAACAAAGCCCGGCGATGCAGAAGACGGTCAACACCGATATCTGGTTTGACAAACTCGCCTTTCAGCCAGCCCAGGCGACGTGGGGCATCAGCTCCGGCGGCGAAAGCGGACGTGGCTTCGGACTCGGCTTTCCCGAAGTGATACCGATTGCTGACTCTGACTACGTTTACGCGGCGATTGCCGAAGAGACAGGCCTGTTTGGTGGTGCCGTGGTCATTCTCGCCGTCATCATTTTCGTGGTCGCTGGTGTTCGCACTTCGCTGGAGGCGCGTGATATGTTTACGAAGTTATGCGCAGCCGGCCTGACGGCGTTTATAGGTTTCCAGGCGTTGGTGAACATGGGTGGTATTTTGCGCGCCTTGCCGATGACGGGCATCACGCTTCCCTTCGTCAGTCACGGCGGTTTTAGTTTGATCACGAGCTTTGCGATGCTCGGCATGCTGATGGCTTTTTCAAACCGGAACGCGCGTGACAAAGTGATTGCGGAAATGCCGGCGGTAAAGAGTTCATCTCCCCTAAAGCTGGAGGCAGTGGAATGAGCGAAGACAGGAACACCTACAAGGTGCAGTCCTCAGCGCTTAGTGACCGCGGGCTCAACGAGCGCCGTCCCCTTAACGAAGACGCTTTTCTGCACGACCCGGCGCGCGGCATCTTTGCTGTCGCCGACGGCGTTGGTGGCGCGGAAGCCGGCGAAGTAGCCTCTTCGACAGCGATTGAAGTGCTCGACGAAGCCTTTCGTCACCAAACTGAAGGCACGGACGTCGAAGACCTGATGGAGCTCGCGATCCAGCGAGCCAACGCCTCAATTCACCAGATGGCCCAGGAGCACGCGAAGTTCTCCATGATGGCCACGACCATCGTCGCGCTGCACGTCAAAGACAACGTCGCGACGTTCGGACACGTCGGCGATTCACGCCTTTACCGGCTCGCGCCCGACGGCCAGTTGCATCGCGAAACTGAAGACCACTCAATCGTCGAAGAAGAAGTGCGTGCCGGACGCATGACGCCCGAACAGGCCGCGAACCATCCGAGCAAGAACGTGATTAGCCGTGCGCTCGGCGCCGAACAAGGCGTCGAAGTCGACATGAAGACGATGGAGGTCGAAGAGGGCACGGAGTTTTTGCTGTGTACTGACGGCATCACGCGTCACATTCCCGATAACGAGCTGCGGCAGTTGCTGGTGGTCGGCAACAATCTCGAAGAAGTTTGTAATGAAATGAAGCGGCGTTGTTACGAACGCGGTGCGGAAGACAATCTCACGGTGGTGATCGTGCGCGTCGGCAAACAGGTTTCTACCGCGGACCGTGCGGCGGAACTCGAGCCAACCATCACACCCGAGACACAACCGACGGCTTACGCAGCAGCGGGCGATGGCTATCAGACGATGGTTGGCGCGCAGTCGAACGGAGGTCTTATACCGCCGTCGCGGATCTTGATTCCGGGCCCGGCAACGCCGGCGCAAGTCGAACCGAATCATCGCACGCTCAACGTAGCCGAACCGGCGGTGCGGAAATCAAGCGGCAGCGGCGCGATGCGCTTTCTCGGCGTGCTGCTCGTATTGCTTTTGATCGCGGTCGCGTTCTATGCGGGCGCGCGTTACAAAGAGCGAATTCCCTTCCTCGCCAGCAAGACGCCGGCGCCGCAGCCGACACCCGTTGCGGTCGCGCAAAAACCCGAGGAGCCTTTTGTCGAGTTTGAAAGAGCGCGTCGCCAGGTGGACCACGATGCGCGCGCGTGGCTCACTACGGAGCCGCAGAAGGAATTAGTGAAGTCGAGCGTGCAGAGCCCGTTGGACTCGCCCAATCCGGAGTTCTTGTATCTCTACGGCCGCGCGAACCTGCTTTCGGGAAACACTGACGAGGCGAGCAAGGCGTTTGACGCCGCCATCGCGAAAGCCGACGCGACGCCTTCGCCGGCCAACGCCACAATCAAAAAAGAAGCCGTTTTTGGGTTGGCGGCAGTTAGCGTGCGCACGCAGAAAGATCGTTGGAAAGTGCTCAACCATTACGAAGAGCTGACGAAACCTCCACAGAACACAAACACCCCCGCAACACCGTGACCCTGATCGTTTAATCACGCATCAAAGGTGCGAATCAGGGCGATACGATGTCGGAACTCAAACTTCAGCAGAGCAGATTAGACAACCGCTATGACATCCTCGAATGTCTCGGGCGTGGGAGTTACGCCGAGATCTACGTCGCCAACGACAACGCCGCGACCGAAGGCGCGCCACGCACGATCGTCATCAAGGCGTTGAATCTGTATCTGCAAGGCGAGCCCGATCCGGATCTCGAGCGCACGCTGGTTAGCAATTTCCAAAACGAAGCAGTCGCGCTCGATCGCGTTCGTCATCCGAATGTTATCAATCGTCTCGGACACGGCACGGCAATCGATCTTGCAGGCACGACCTTTCACTACATCGTGCTCGAATATCTTCCGGGCGGCGACATGTATGCGCTGACGCGCACGCGTCCTTTGTCGATTCAACGCGCGCTGTTTTATCTCGAGCAAGTCTGTTCCGGTCTCGCGCACGCGCACAAATGCGGCGTCATTCATCGCGACATTAAACCGCAGAACCTTTTGCTCACCGCGGATAAGGAGGTCGTGAAGATCGCCGACTTCGGTGTCGCGCGGCTCGACGCGACTGAAGGCGCGATCACGCGCGTCGGCACGAACATCTACTCCGCGCCGGAACACAATCCGCTGGTCCAAACCGGACAGCTCGACACGAGCCGCTTGGGCCGACCACACGATTACCTAACTCCAGCCGCCGACATCTATTCACTCGCGAAAACCACGTACGCTCTGATCGCCGGCGAGTCGCCACGCCGTTTCGCCCAACACGCCATCACTGACCTGCCGCCCGAATCGCGCGACACATATTGGGGCAACGCCGTGCTGCGTGTCCTTGAAAAGGCCACGCAGAACCGGCCCGAAGAGCGTTATCAAACGGTCGAAGAGTTTTGGGACGAGCTCTCCGATGCGAGTCTGCCGCCGACGCGTCCGTTGCAAATGATCACGACGGACGAAGTGCGCCGCAAACCGAGTCAGGACCTGTCACTCGCGGCTGACGAGTTCACCGAAGCAGCGCCGCCGCGGCCGCAGTTCGACGTACCGGCGGCAGCGCGCGATATGAGTTTCGCGAACGTCGATACAATCAAGCGACCGCGCATCGTCGTCCCGATTAACCTTGAAGCGCAGCGGCAACTGGAGTGGCGCGAGCAACAGCAATACGCGGCCGAGCAAAGAATCAATGGAC
>DASXXL010000517.1:0-3783 GCA_036503085.1 Pyrinomonadaceae bacterium
GAGATTAGGACGGCCGCGCCTGAAGAAGCGATCGCCACTTCGGAAGAGCAGCCGCAGCCGCTCGTGTTCTCTCACAAAGATTATGAACTCACACAAGCCTACTCGGACGTTTTCAAGATCCTCAGCGACGAAAATTCGTGCAGCAACTTCTACGGTGGACCACGCAAGGCTACGACGGTGCTCAACGGCTTCGTGCCACTCGTACAATCGCACCGGCTGCTCAAAGAACTCTCATTTGAGATGACCGGCAGGACGCGAATTCTTCACAACCCGATCACCGGTTTATCGTATCGACTCTTCGACCGAGTGGTCGTCAACAGCGATGGCTCATTCTATCGCCGCCGCTTGGACTCGCTGCACCGGTTCCCGGCCGACGTCGGCAGTTTCCAACCGGGCACACGCCAGGCGCGAGCCTTGATCCTGTTACACGAATTGGGTCACTTGATGAAAGGCGAAGACGGCGCCTATCTACTCCGCGACGACGGCCACGACGGCGCTCTCAGCAATCGCAACACCCTCATGGTCCAACAAGCCTGTCGCGTGCAATTAGAGACGCTGAAGTAGACTAGTTTGAACCGGCCGGGACCCAGCCGCTGGTCGAGACGAATTCTTTGGTGTCGGCGTTGATGGTGATGACATAGGCGCCGGCTGCACCGACGCGTCGATTGGGACCGAAGATCAGTTTCGGTGTCAGGCCCGTTTCGTAGTCGTAAAGACCTTCGAGGGCGGTGATTAGTTGTTCGCGGCTCAGGTCTGCGCCCGCGCGTTTCAAACCTTCGACGAACGTTTTCGCCGCGGCGAGTGCAGCGAGTTGGGCTGCGGCGTGTCGCGGTGAAAGCTTGTACTTCTCGACGAGATTGCGGTATTCGGTCGCGCCTTCCGCCGATATGTCAGCGGGCACGGTGGGAAACGCGAGAAAGACCTTTTTCGTGAACGCCGACGGCAGATTGGCCGCGAGCGTTTGCGACGATAGAACTCCGAGTGAGAGAACGTACGGCGACCACTGCAACGCGTTTGCCGCAGTCGCGAATTTTTCGATGTCGGTGCCCGCGCCGAAGACGAACACCGCTGCCGTGTTGTCGGCTTTCAATTGCTGGGCAGTTTTGCCCGCGTCGAACGTTTCAGACGAGTAGGGAATCTTCACTACGTCGGTCCAACCAATCTCCTTCGCGTGTGCGATGGCAGCGTCGGCCGCCGCGGCGGCCAACTCTCCGTTCGGAACCAGCAGCGCTACGTGTTGCTTCTTAATTTCCAACTGCTGGTCGGCATAATTCACGAGCGCGACCGCTTGCTCGCTCACTCCCGGCAGCAGGTAGAAAACGTAACGATTGGGTGGATGTTCCACCTGCGGCAGCAACGTCGCGGGCCCGATGAAAGGAATCTCTTCGTCGCGCGCAAACTGCGCTAACTGTTTGTCGGCGCCGGCGCTGATGCCGGCGATGAACGCGAAGAGTTGATTCTGACTCGCGAGCGCGCGCAGGCCGGCGGCAACATCGGTGGTAGCGGCGTCAGTGAAATGAAGTTTGATCTTGCGGTTGTAGATGCCGCCGTGTGAGTTTAGCTCGTCGAAATATGCGGTGAGCGCTTGGCGGATGGATTGGCCTGTTTCGGCAAGCGCCGGGTTCGTCGGCAGCGGCACGCCAACGTCGATACTTTCCGCAGTCACGCCCGGATCGCGATCAAATTCGAGTCGCTTGATGTAGGCGATGAGATCGTTCATGTCTTCGATCGACATGTGATAGCGGGGCATCGCCACGACCATCTGGTTACCGGACGGATCGACGCCGCGCACGACTGCGCTGGCAAAAGACGATTCGGTAAACGGTCCGTGTTTGCGACCCGACGGGTGCGTGTGACCGTACGGCTTGATGAGGTTCGACCACGTGAGATTTCCGGCGGTGACGCCGCCCTCTGTTTTTCCTTCGCCGCGGAGGCCGTGGCAACCCGCGCACGGGACGGCGCTCGCGGGTACGTCGAGTTCATTGACGATCGCCGTTATCTCGCGTTTGCTCGCACTCTCACCGCGCAAGTAAAGCGCGCGGCCACGCCGTTCGGCTGGTGTCAACGGGCGCTGCTCTGACGACGTATCGGTCGCTGTTTTCGGCGGCGGGTTTTGACCGAACGCCAGTGATGCGACGCAGAACGCCGCCAGTAGAGAGCACGCAATAGCAATGATGTCGAGTTTTCTAAAGCGCATGAGTTGAGGGCAACTAAGTTACGACATTACGAGCGGATCGGCTAGTCTTCACGCCTGACGATTTGTTTTCGAACCTAATCTCAAAACCGCGGGTCATATAAATGCATGGCCGATGAGGCAGCATCGCAGCGCGAAAGCTGGTGGGTGTTGCAGGCACAGTCCGGCAGCCACGAAGCTCTCAACGAGCTCTTCAGAAGTGTGCAGGAGCCGCTGTTTCGGTATGTCGTCAGTCTCGTCCGGGACCAGCACCTGGCTGAAGACATCTTGCAGGAAGTCTTCATGCGCATTTACCGGAAGCTGCGTTGGCTGCGTGAGCCGCAGGCGTTTCGCGCGTGGAGTTATCAGATCGCTTCGCGAGAAGCGTTTCGCTATTTGAATCGTGAGCGACGTTGGACGGATCAGGTGCGTGATGAAGCAGTATTAGCGCACGTGCCCGCCGCGGAGTCTGACGGGGAATTTTCGCGCGAGCTGATCGCGAGTTTGCCGCAGTTGGTTGGTGAGCTATCGCCGGCGAGCCGGGCCGTGGTCGTGTTGTTCTACTTGCACGAGCTGTCGCTGGTCGAAACGGCTGCGGCGTTGGATATTCCGATCGGCACGGCGAAATCGAGATTGGCATACGGTCTCCGGTGTTTGCGCCAGAGTTTTGAGAAAGGAGAAATGAGATGAAGCGGATATTGATCGTGCTCGCAGTGGTCGAGTTTATCGTCACGGCTTTCGGCGTGTTCTATGCCTTTCACAAATAGGGGAGGGAATTGCGATGGCCCAGAATGTAGATCTTGATAGCGTGCGAGCCGCGGCGCTGGCGCGTATCGCCCGCAGCGAACGCAACTTCAAACTCGCTTTCATCGGCGCGGTGATCGTTGAGAGTGCATTCATCGCGAGCTTTTTGCTGCTCGCCGACTTGTCGAATCGCTTGCACCTGTTGCTGCTGATCTCGACCGTGAGTTGTTACTCGATCGTCGTACTCGGGTTGGTGGCGTTGGGCACGCACATCAACCGCGGCATCGCGCGGATTTTGAAAGCGCTTGAGTTGTCGTGAGAGGTGTTACAGCTTCTTGATGTCGCTGACTGTTAACCCGCCTTCGCGTGGTGGACCTTCGCGTGGCGGTACGCTTTGCACAAAATTCGGAACGCCGAAGGCGTTAACGAATGCCAGCCCAGGGTTGGAGCGTAGCGAGAACCCTGGGAGAACATCAACAAGAGAGCGCGAACGCTGAAAGCGTTGACTAGGGATCTCGAACCCGTTTCGCCAACGCTTTCAGCGTTCGCACGCGCTTTCTTTTTGTTCACCCCAGGGTACAAACCCTGGGCTAAAATTCGCGAACTCCTTCGGAGTATTAACCCAACACCTACTTCGGAGTTTAACCTCCAACACCTCCGTCACATGCGCTTGCGCGTACTCAAAGTAAGCAGCGTGATCAAGAGAGTTGCTTTCAGCATAGGTTCAGGCTTTGCGCCGGATCGAGTAGAGCCGGTGTTCGGTGCGAATCAGTAGACGCTCGCCGACGAGCGCGGGCGAAGCGAGTGAGAAATCATCGAGGTTGTTAACGCCTATCAACTTAAATTCTTCTCCGGCTGAGACTACA
>DASXXL010000518.1:0-6069 GCA_036503085.1 Pyrinomonadaceae bacterium
CAGGTCATCATCGAGCAGGAAGTGAAAAAGTACGGCTATCGCCGCGACAGCATGTCGTAGCAGGAGTTTTGCGACGGCGGCACTACCACGGGAACAGAAGCTGCGGGCGCGGCTTCTGTTCCCGCCCAGGGGAAATACAAATGAAAATAACTGCCATCCTATCGTTAGCGCTGATGCTGCTGTGGACCACTGCAACCGCATCAGCCCAGGAAAAACGACCGCCACTACCATCACCGAAACCAACTCCTGCCGGCGCACGCGACTTTGGTCAGCAAAAACAGCCATGCCCGTGCGAGATCGTCGGTACCTGGAAGGCGCAAGTCTCTAAGACCGAAGCGCGTCTTTACGAATTCGACGGCGAGGGCGCGGTCAGGGTGCTGAAAGTTTCCGGCGCAGAGAAACCTCGTGAGATTGCGACTGCGAAGTACGAATTTGTCATAGAACCGATGAACATGGATGACATCGCTGCTGCTCCCGAGCAAAAGGCTCCCGAGAAGCAGATCGCGTTCACCGCTACCGGCACTAACCGGATCTTCGGCCGCACTAACGCCACCATGAAGATCCTCAGTTACGACGATTCATCCATGACCTGCGAGATACCCGGCGTGAAGGAGTCCGTCCGATGGACCAGGGTAGATCCGGAGCGTTACTTCATCGTCCTTGCCGCACGTCAGAATGAGTTCTACGACCACAGCGGATCCGCGTTTCCGATGGTCATCAAGCTGGCCGGAGGCGTTCCTGAAATCGCAGCGGCGGGTACTTATTCCGATCACGGAGTAGCCGCGTTCGGCACGATTCCACCGGAGATTTACAAACAATTTCTGGGAGAGTCACGCGGTGATTCGGAAGTGATCCTGCGGCTCGAAATCAACTCTCAGCAATATGCAAGGGCTTTGAAAATCGTGCAGGAATGGCAACGGCGCGCTCGCGAAAACGCCCTGCTGTACAGGCCTCCCGACGGCCTTCTCTCGCTGAACAATCTCGTGCTGCTGCGTTCTGTTACAGAGACGCTGAACCTCTGCCAGAACGATTTCGATCTCTACAAGATCGACTACGACTATCCCCGAGACTGGATCAGCAACCAGTACGGTCCTGAATTCGTTCCGTTCTACTTCTTCAAGGAACTAAAACGGCTGAACGAAGCACGACACATCGAGTACACGAAGTTTCAGCAACTGGTGCCGGTATCGCACCTCGCCAGCAGATAGGTTTACAGATTCAAGGGTGAACAACTGATCATGAAAAGTCTTCTCGTTTCAATTGTTCTGTTGCTGGTGGGATTTGGGTTACCGCAGTTCGTGCGCGCCCAAACGCCCGCATTGCCGGACGACAAGCAAGCGTCGCAACCGCGGAAACGAGGTGGAATTTTCACCATGTACGCCGTAGATCCTTTGGCTCGTACGCTCTGCTTTACCGACGGCAAAGAAGGAATGGCGTTTGTGAATAACAAGTGGGAAAACCGTTGCAGTGATCTGAGCTTCACGCTGGCCGGCGGCGGCAGTCTTGTTAGCGGGATCGAACTCAATCGTATGGCAGCGATTGTCGATCTCGGCACCGCCAACGATCTCCGCGGCCGCTACAGCTACGAAGATGCAGAGTTTGGCGGCGTGGGTTTCGCTTCGCTGCGTCTCGAAGGTGACAAAGTCACGATCCTTCAGGACGACAACGGCAAGTTCAAAGCCTCGTGGCAAACGCTGCAGGAAGGCTCGAGACTTTTTAGCGAAATTAAGTCATCCGCGAATGCGCCGATCCAGTTGGGCCATGTTTATCTGGTGCGGATTGTTGATACGAAGGACAAGAATTTCCAACAGGTCGTCAAGCTCATGGTCATTGCGTATCGTCCTGAAGAAGCGGTGACGGTGCGATGGGAGTTGATGTAGTTAACAGCCCCTTGCGCAACGTCTGCCGCCGGCAAAAATAAACTAAACGCTGCCCGTTAAAGGGAGCAGGATAGGAACTTCCAATTCCCTGAAGGAGAACAGGTATGAACCAAGATTTAGTAGGAACACAAGACAGTGGTGGGACGCAGGTCGTCAGCGACAGCAACAGCTTCAGTACGACTAAGGGCTATGCAACGGGCACGGTAGTTCCGATCAGCGGCACTTACCGCGCCAGCAACAAGTACCTGGATCTGATCCTGGCGTATGCCGCGAACGAGATTTTCCTCCCCTTTTCCGATGGCAAGAAGTGCACCTGGTATGCGTTGAGCCCGAGTCTGTCCAGCAACAGCGATGGCTCATTCAGCTCGGTCAAAGTCGCCGCCGGCACGATCTAACAGAAGTATCCAAGCAGCTACTTCATTCGAGATCGAGACTCGCGAGGCTCGCGTAACAACGCGGGCCTGGCGAGTTGGTTCTCGGTGATCGAACACACAAGCAAGGTCCAGTCATGAAACTCAAACGGCTTTTGAGTGTGCCGCTGCTCGCGGTCACATTGCTTTTTTCCGCAGAAGGTCTATACTCTCTTCCGGTCGTCGTCACAACCCAGCAGACAACAACCTCCAAAAAGAATAAGCAAACCGAGTTTGTTTACGTATGTCCTATGCACCCGGACGTGCACTATAAAAAACCCGGAAAGTGTCCGAAGTGCAAAATGACGTTGGAGAAAAAGCAGGTCCAACCGCCTGCAACTGCTCCGAAGCAATGAGACGAGAATCGCAAGAGAATCGAGTGAAGCGTTTCGTGATCGCGATCACGACGCGTTCCCTTGCGGCGTTTATCGCCGTCTCGTTTCTCGCGACGCTGTTGCCGGCGGGCGCGGTGGCGGCGAAGTCGCTCATGGCGTGCTGCACCGGCAAAGCAGCGGGTCATTGCCATGCCAATTTAAAGCCGAAAAAGACGACCTCGGTTAGCAGTCAGTGCGCGTCGGATTGCTGTACGTGTTGCGCTCCCGCGCAACAATCAAAACGAGAACGCAGCGCTGCCCAGACGGTCGTCAGAGTCGTCTCACCGATCGCAGTTCCCACGAGTTTTGTAAGCATCACTGTTCTTCTTCCGGCGCGCGATGATTGGGCGCCTACCAGTCCGCGCGGTCCGCCTACCCTCTTCGTCGCATAAATTCTCCTAAAAATCAGCTCCACTCACGATCGGAGAACGTCGATGAAGATCCGTGTCCTTATATTTTCTATAGGACTACTCGTCTCGCTGCAGGGTGTTTCCCTCGCGCAGCAGAATGTAACGTCCGGCGCGCTTAGCGGCCGCATTGAAGATTCGCGCGGCGCCGTAATCAGCGGCGCAAACGTGACCGCCGTAAACCTCGAAACGAAGCTTCGTCTCGCTACGACCAGCGACGACCAGGGACGCTATCGCTTTCCTTTCCTGCGCACCGGCGAGTATGACCTGACTGTTGAAGCAGCGGGGTTCACTGTCGTCACGAGACAGCTAACAGTGCTCGTGGGCCAATCGCTCGAGTTGCCGGTCAAACTCGAAGTGGCGGGACTCTCCGCGAATGTAAATATCGGCAGCGCCGACGTGCCTTTGCTTGAAACGGTACGCACACAAGTCGCGGAAACCGTTCGCCCGCGCGAGATCGCCGACCTGCCGCTGAACGGCCGCAATTATCTCGACCTGGCGCTGCTCGTCCCCGGCGTTTCGCCAACCAACACCGGCAGCAATCAACGATTCGCGGAAACGTCCGCCATCCCGGGCCAGGGCATTTCTATTGCGGGTCAGCGCAATCTCTACAACAGTTTCATCGTCGACGGCGTTTCAGCGAACGACGACGCGGCGGACCTGACGGGCACGTACTACAGCGAGGAAGTCATCGATCAATTTCAGGTTGTGACGTCGGGTGGTATCGCAGAGTTTGGGCGTGCGTCGGGTGGCGTGGTCAACATACTGACGCGCTCCGGCACGAACGATTGGCGCGGTGACTTCTACGGATTCTTCCGCAACCAGCGCTTCGACGCGCGCAATCCGCTCGCGCCGACCAAGGACCTGTTGACGCAGGCGCAATACGGCGGCACGGCGAGTGGTCCGCTGCGTCACGAGCGCACGTTCTTCTTTACCAACTTCGAACAGACACGCCGAAATTATTCGGCCGTGCTAACGATCGCGCCGAGCGCCGTTACGAGCATCAACAATCGTCTGCGCGCGGTAAATTATGGCGGCCCACTGATCGAAACGGGCGTCGTGCCCGCGAGTTTTGACACGACCAATTTCTTCGCGCGTCTCGATCATCGCCTCAGCGAACGCAATCAGCTCAGCGCGCGCTACAGTCTCGATCACATCGAAGCCGTGAACTCGCGCAACGTTGGCGGCCTGAACGCGATCAGCCGCGGCTCCGGCATAAACGACACCGATCAAACGGTGCAGGTCAGCAACGTCACCACGCTCAGCAGCCGCACGCTCAACGAAGCGCGTTTTCAATTCACCAACAGCCGGCTTAACGCGCCGATCAACGATACGACTGGTCCGGCAGTGAACATCGCGGGCGTCGCGAACTACGGCACGGCGACCTTCTCGCCGCTCGCGCGCGACATCAATCTTTTCGAAGCGGTCGACAACGTTTCCACCCAAGTCGGCAATCATTCGCTCAAAGCCGGTGGCGGTTTTCTCTACAATCGCCTCGACATACTTTTCCCCGGGGCTTTCCAGGGTGTTTACAACTTTTCGTCGCTCAATAATTTTCTGAGCGGCAACTACAACACGTTCCAGCAGGCGTTCGGCGCTGCCGAGCAGTTTCAGTCAAACCCGAATCTCGGCGCGTTCATTCAGGACGAATGGCGCGTGCGCCGCGATCTCACGATCAACGCGGGTCTCCGTTACGACGTGCAGTTTCTGCCGGATCCGATTCGGACCGACACGAACAATTTCGCGCCGCGTCTCGGCGTGGTCTACGCGCCCGGCGATCGCAAGACGGTGATTCGCGCGAGCTACGGTCTTTACTACGATCGCCTGCCGCTGCGCGCGACTTCGAATGCGTTGCAGCGCGACGGCTCGAAGTATCTCGTGGTCCAACTCGCGCCCACGCAACCCGGCGCGCCCGTGTTTCCCAATGTGCTGGCACTTCAGCCAACAACCTTGCCGACCAAACCAAACATCACGCGTATCGATCCAAACATTCCGGTCAGCTATAGCGAGCAAGCTAACTTTCAGATCGAGCGCGAACTTCCCTGGGATGCAGTCGTGTCGATTGGTTATTTGAACGTGCGCGCGAAGCACCTGATTCTTTCGCGCAACGTCAACGTGCCGCGCTTTCCGGCTTCCGCTGGCGCGCCGAACCTCGGCCGGCCCGATCCGAATTGGGGCAACATCTCGCAATTCGAAGGCGCGGGTAACTCGTACTACGACGGCATGGTCGTTTCATTCAACCAGCGTGCTTCGCGTTGGGCCACCGTGCGTTTCTCGTATACGCTTTCGAAGACAATCGATGACGCCGGCAACTTCTTCTTCTCGACGGTGCAGGACAACTCGAACATCCGCGACGACCGCGGACTCTCCGACAACGACCAACGCCACCGGCTCGTGTTGAGCGGCACGTTCGAAGCGCCTTTACAAGGAAAGGCCCACGGCTTTGCGCGGGCGCTGAACGGTTTCCAGTTTGGGTACATCTTTACTTACGCTTCGCGTCTGCCGTTCAACGTGTTGCTCGGAAGCGATCGCAACTACGACGGCAACAATAACGATCGCCCGATCGGCGTCGGCCGCAACACCGGACGCGGTTTCGATTTTGCTTCGCTGGATTTGCGCGTGAGCCGTCGCTTTCGTTTGACGGAGCGCGTGGATCTGAAACTGCTCGCGGAAGGTTTCAACGTTTTGAATCGTGCGAATTTTGGTGTACCGAATAACACGTTCGGCGCGGGTGTTAATCCGCTCGCGACGTTTGGTCAGCCGACTTCGGCCTTCGATCCGCGACAGTTTCAATTTGGTATGAAAGTGAGTTTTTAGCTAGAGATGACAAGGCTTTTGGTTTGGAGTTGTTTGGTTAGTCTGTTGTTCGTGTCGGGTTGCAACCGCTTCTCGGCGAATGCTTCACACGCGACGTTTCAGCCGAAGCAAATTTCCGCGACGGATGTCGATGCGGCTGAGCCGGTAACGGTGAGTGCACCCGACGGCGGCTTCTACGTCG